>JAIOHN010000285.1 GCA_019912985.1 Anaerolineae bacterium
GCCTTTAATCTTGGGGATGGCACAGAAGGCGCATGGACGGCGGCAGCCATCGGCGATTTTGAGGTAGGCGCTGGCTCCCTGGAGGCTGGCCCGCAGCACGCCGCGTTCATCCAGCCCCACCACCTTCGCATCTGTGGGCAGGTGATAAAGTGGCTCCGGGTGTTTACGTGTCCGCAAACGGGTGATGAGATCGAAAATATCCATCCAGCGGCGCGTGCCAATGACCCCATCCAACCCGGGGACTTCCTGCACGAGGTCGGCCCCATAACGCTGTGACAGGCAGCCCGCCGCAATCACCATCTGGTGACTGCGTTTGCCATCGACCAGTTCACGCAGGGTGTCGATGGATTCCTGCTTGGCGGCGTCGATAAAGCCACAGGTATTGACGATCAACACCTCGGCCTTATTCGGGTCGCCCACGCCGCGCATCCCACTCTGGTTCAAGACCTGAGCAATGCTCTCCGAATCGACGGTGTTTTTCGAACAGCCAAGCGAAAGCAGGTAGTAGTTGTCCTGTCGTTTGATACTCAAATTCGAATACTCACTTTTATAAGCTATTCTGCAATCAGAATTCACTCAGAACAGAGATTATAAACGAAATCGAATAAACCTTGTCCCTCTGGAACTCCAATTGCCCATACCTTAGTTAAGGTACGCTTCTTCATAAATTGATTTTTGTTAGACACTTCTCGATATAAAAGATTTCTAGTCTCTTTTGAGAATATAAATCTCACTTTAATATTTGCTGCTCGATAGCTTTCTCCCCACCCGCCTGATAACATGTCTTGTATAGTATCTACAAAAGCTAACCACATAAAGACCAAAAAATCTTTAGGGTCAAAGTCCGCATCAACTATGGATTTAACTGAGTCAAAAGAGCCACTCAAAGCTAAGTTTTTAATTGTGTGGTTAGATACTAAGCGTGGTCCAAGTATATGAAATTGGCTGCCTAATGTTTCATACAAGACATAGCCTAAAAATTCAGTGAATAACATCGACATACCGTTTAAAGCTTGGTTTAAGATATAGCTGTCATCTTGAACGAGCCTGGCATCTACTTCAGCTCTTGGTGTTTTCTCTAGATCAATTCCTAATCGTCTACACGAATCTAATCTATTTTGCCGTGCTGGTTGAGTTGCACTCCGAGCAAATTCACTAGCAATATAAGAAATAAGCAAAAGATAATGATTAGGAGCCTCATTAATGGCTTCATCGCTAGCATTGGATATGTTTTCGTATTTTGTTCCATGTTGTGTCGTCTGCTGCTTAAAAATTAGTGAATAATATGGCTCATCGAATAATTCTTTTTTTCTGTTAATCGCTTCAGGCGAAAAACCTATAAGCGACAACCAAGTTTGAGCTAAACGTTCATTGTCAATACGTCTAACTTTCCTTCCCTCCCCCTGAAAATCCTTTGGCCTCTTATTTAGGTTAGGTCTCCATCTTTTAGCGTCTTTTTCAAAAGCGTCCCACGCTCCCTGTTTGGCTTCATAAAACCATCCCTTGTCCGAGAACAATCTAACAAAAGTTAACTGCTCTGCGTTGTTAGACACCAGATTTCTGGGGCGCATTGGATTCTGATTATTTGTTGCTTTAACTACAGATGTTATATCACTTACAGCCTGAGCGTTCAAAACACGAACCAAAACGTGGCAATTTTTCTCAAAATCTTCCTTATCCGCATGTGACAACTTATTATAAGCAGTATGTAATGCAACTACTGTTTGTAACCCGTTTACAACTCCTGGGTGGTTTACTTTAAAACTTATTCTCCCGCCTTTAGGTTTAGTAAAGCTATCACTAGTTATTGTTACGCCATTGTTTAAAAAGCGGAATTCTCTCCGAGATTTTTGATGCAGAATAGAATTTCGGATTGCTTCATTTACACGAGAATGCTTGATGTTTGCCCGAACATTAGGCTCAAATAGTTGGTAGCCTAGCATTTCATAAGCTCTTACTAAATCCACTGCGCTACAATAAAAAACAGCATTTGCGTTATCGCTAATAAAGTCGCCGGCAGGTGTTAAATCAATAGTTGAGTACGATCTGCCAGTAATGTCAACCCAACTTCGATTATCCTCTCTCCATTTACTGTCAACAATGTCATCTACTGTATGCAATGTAGCTAGTATTTTAATGGGTACATCATGTATGTATTCAATATTCTGTAAAGACGTTTGAAAGGTATCAAATTCGCTTTTAGCGCTAAAGGTAAGGCCTTCTCCTAACAAAACCAAATGCAACGTAACTGTTATTACATCATCTAGAGAGTGATATTTATTAGAGACAATAGCAGAATCACGGATCTGAAGCAGCTGCTTCAATTCATTTTTGCTTACATTACTCCCATGCTCATATAATAAGAAATCTTTGGCACGTGTCAGATCTTTTACGCCTTCGCTATTAAAGCTCGATAACTCCATTAAATCATTTTCATTAGTATCATGGGTTTTAAATTGAAAAATTTCGATATTAAATTCATTCGCTACCCAAGCATCTATCCCTCTATCTTTAACATGCACAAACATTACATCATCCAAATCATAATCGAGCCATTCCATCAGAACTGAAGTTGCGGCAGTATGAAAAGGAACACCATTATCGTAGGATTGACGTCGTATTTCGTCATTAAGTAGAGTGAGATAAGTTTGCCGATGGATAGATTGTGATGGGAGCATGAGGACCTCTATACACACGAATATATTACTTATTACTGTAACATATTTACCCCCAAAGTTGGGTTAAAATTTATCAATTAAACTATACAATAA
>JAIOHN010000286.1 GCA_019912985.1 Anaerolineae bacterium
GAATCAACGGTACGGAGAGGGTTGAAAGTACTGAAGGGATCCTGGAAGATCGCTTGTACGCCTTCGGTGATCCAGGCTTTCTCGTTACGGGTCTGCGGTTTTCCGTTATGGAGTAGTTCCCCAGAGGTGGCTTCTTCAAATCCCAGGACTACCTTCGCCGTCGTCGTTTTCCCGCAGCCGCTCTCACCCGCCAGGGTGAAAATTTCGGCTGGTTTGATATAAAAACTGACATGGTCCACGGCTGTTAGGGTGATCCTGGCGATCACATTACCCTGGGAGTACCGTTTGGTCAGGTCGTTTACTTCCAGTAGCTTATCCATGTTATTCTTCTCCAACCAACCAGCAGGCAACTTTATGATTTTCATCCACCTGGGTAAAATCTGGCATTTGCTGGCGGCAAATATCCTTGACATGCGGGCAGCGGGGATGGAAGGGGCAGCCAGTAGGCAAGTCTGCCAGTGAAGGTGGGCTACCGGGCACACTGTCACGCATCGTCTTATCGCCGAACTTGGGCAACGAGTTAATCAAAAACTGGGTGTAGGGATGCAAAGGCTCGGAAAAGATCTTCTCGGTGGGGGCCTCTTCAACGATCTTCCCAGCATACATGATGCCAATTCGGTCAGCGACATTGGCATGTACACCCATATCGTGCGTGACCATGATGATCGTATTCTTCAGATTCTTCTGAATATCCTTCAACATCTGGATTACGCCACGTTGCACCACCACATCCAGCGCGGTGGTCGGTTCATCACCAATCATGATTCGCGGGTTCATTGACGATGCTAGTGCAATCGTCACGCGCTGACGCATCCCCCCCGACAACTGGTGGGGATAAACATCGAGAACATTCTTAGGTAAGCCCAGTTCCTGGATACGGGCGCGGGCCAGATCGAAGATCTCCTGGTGGCTCCGGCCATTGACATGGCTGCCGATAAAGTCCTCAAACGTCCCTTTGATCTTGATCACTGGATTGAAGACACTCATCGAACCCTGCGGAATATAAGAGATATATTCCATCCGCTGCTGGCGTTTTTCCTCCGCGCTAGCGTTGGTGACATCGACCTCTGCATCCTTGATTCGATAAAAGATCTTACCATCAATCAGCCGGAGCGGCGGCACGATTTCGTTGAAAAGCGTTTTCAATAGCGTGGTCTTGCCACAGCCGCTTTCGCCTGCGATGCCATAGATTTCATCTTCAAAAATCGTCATGTCCACATCGTTGACAGCTTTAACAATTTTCTGAGTACCCTGCACCTCCAGGAGATAAAAGGCTTTAAGATGTTCAGTGCGTAGTACAACTTTTTTCTGCTCTACCATATTTGGTGTCTCCACTAAGCTCCAACCCGCTGAATGCGTGTGCGGGGATCAAGATATTCGCTGATGCTGACCGAGAGCCAGTAGAGCGCAATGAACATGAAAAGTGCCAAGATCACCGGTGTCAAAATCCACCACCAGCGCCCGAGCAGAATAGACTGATAGAAAAGTGCCCAGTTGAGCATCGTCCCTAGGGTCGGGATGTTGAGATTGGCTAATCCGATGATCGCCAGTGTGATCTCCAGGCCAATCGCCCAGGACATATTGTTGATCATCGTCGAGAAGATCAATGGCATGGTGAAGGGCATGTATTCTTTCAATACCAGATTGATCGTCCCTGTACCAGAAAGGAGGGCTGTCCTGGTGAAGTCGCGCTCACGTAAGCTTAACACCATCGAGCGGATCAGACGAGCGTCCCAGGCCCAGCCGAAAATGGCCAGCATCAATCCCAGAACCACCAGATTAAGATGTTCCCGCACCATCATGGCGAGCATCACGAAGATCAGAA
>JAIOHN010000287.1 GCA_019912985.1 Anaerolineae bacterium
CGGCGGCCAGCCGCTTGCCATAGACGAATTTGTTCAGGTCGTGCTGGTCGTTGTCCTTGGGCCAGTCCATGCTGGCGGAGGTATCGAGCAGCACATGGACAGCGAGGTCTTCCTCATCTTCCAGCAGCTTGATGTAGGGGCGCTGCAAGCGACCGTAGAGGTTCCAGTCCAACCGTCGCAGATCGTCGCCACGGGCGTAGTTGCGATAATCCGCGAACTCGATGCTGGTGCCGCGCTTGATCGACCGGCGCTCACCTTTGAATGCGCCTGACCGGATGCGCGACGACCATAACATCACCTGTTCCAGCTTGCGCCGGGTTTTTTCGTCAAAGATCAGCTCATCTACCATCAGAAAGGCTCACTCAAATCCAGTTTGTAAACATGCTCACCATCGTCAATGATGCCGGTATCGGTAAAACCCAATCCCGCATAAAGCGCCTGGGCCACATCATTGCCGACCTCAAACATGATGTAAATCGCGTCTGGCTGGAGCTTTTCGCGCATCAGGGTGATCATCTGCTGCAAGGCCAGGCGACCATACCCCTGTTTCTGGTAGCGCTGGTCAATCATCAGCCGCCAGATTTCCCAACCGTGCATGCCGCCGAATTCACCCATGCCGTACATGATAAAGCCGACCATCGTCTCATCCGCGTAAATGCCAAAAGGCGCAAACGTATCGGTCGGGTCCTGATAGAGGACTTGCAGCAGCGAGAACATATTGGGCGCGACAAAACTGCGTTGATCGTCTGCGACCTTTAACAAGGTGCAGGCGCGCCAGTTCTCGCGAGTGATGGGTTTTAACGTGATTTCGGCCATCCAGTCCTCATGCTCAGGCTGGCTGCCTGCGGATCACGCCAAGCAGGTCGCTGATAATCGCGCTCGGCTCAATGCCTTCCGCCAGCCCCTCGAAGTTCAGCAGGATGCGGTGACGCAGGGCTGAAGGTGCGACAGCCTGGATGTCATCAAACGAGACATTGAAACGGCCTTCCAGGAGCGCATGAACCTTCGCGCCGATAATCAGCGCCTGTGCGCCGCGCGGGCTGGCCCCATAACGCACATAATTGCGCACCATGTCCGGCGCGCTCGGGTCGTCCGGGTGTGTCGCGACCAGCAGGCGCGCCACGTATTCGTTGATGTGGCTGGCAACCGGTGTATCCAGCGCCAGACGGCCCATACTGATGACCTGCTTGCCATCCGCAACTTTGGTCGGCTGTGGGATTTCCGCGCCAGTGGTGCGCTCCAGGATGCCAACGATCTCGCCGATGGAGGGGAAATCGACATTGACCTTAAACATAAAGCGGTCGAGCTGTGCTTCTGGCAGCGGGTAAGTCCCTTCCATTTCCAGCGGATTCTGGGTCGCCAGCACGAAGAAGGGCGGCTCCAGATGATAGGTGCGGTTGGAAACGGTGACCGTCTTTTCCTGCATCGCTTCCAGCAGCGCCGACTGGGTTTTGGGGGTGGCGCGGTTAATCTCGTCCGCCAGGATCAAGTTGGCGAACACCGGCCCCTGCTGGAAAATCTTGATTTTGCGCCCGTTTTCATCATCTTCCAGGATGTCGGTGCCGGTGATGTCGGCAGGCATCATGTCCGGTGTGAACTGGATGCGGGCGAATTTGAGATCGAGCGCATCCGCCAGTGTGCGGATGAGCATCGTCTTGCCCAGGCCCGGCACACCTTCGAGCAGCGCATGGCGTCCGGCCAGGACGCAGATTAACACGCTGCGGACGACCTCTTTCTGGCCGACAATCACGCGCCCAACTTCGGCTTCAATCGCCTGGGCGATGCGGGCAAATTCTTCTATGGTGGTTTGTTGGGGTGCATCTGTCATGAAATCATTCCTCGGTAGTTCGTTCTGCTGCCTGACATGCTTAAACACGCCAGGCAATGCTCAATTACGGATTGCCCTGGCCTGGTTCCAGCGACGAGAAGTAATCACGCACCACATCGCGCATCCCCAGCGGGATATAGTCGCTCTCGAGGGCGCGGGTGGCGGCGTTGCTGTAATCGCTAAAGACCTCGTTGTAGGGTACAAGTGACTGCCCGGCGGGATTCTCTGAAAACTCGCCTTCCTGGACAGGGACATCACTGGCATCTGGCTCCAGCACGATGTCCTGATCGCCTTCACCGCCGATGCGGCGCGGTGCGTAAACTTCGCTAAACTGGCCTTCACCCTGGCCGTCGGGATTATTATTGGTTTGCGCCTGCTGGTTACCCCCAGGGATGGTTTGATCACTGCCCGCGTCACCGGGGGCATCCCCTGCACCAGCGCCCGTACCGCTCTGCTGCATACTTTGCTGGCCTAACACCTCGCTGCCCTGTTGGCCTTGCTGCCCTTGCTGTTGACCCTGTTGGCCCTGCTGGTTGCCGGGTTGCTGTCCCTGCCCTTGTTGGCCTTGTTGTTGACCCTGCTGGCCTTGCTGACCTTGTTGCTGGCCCTGTTGGCCCTGCTGTTGACCTTGCTGCTGCTGCCCCTGCTGTTCACCTTGCTGGCCTTGTTGCTGCTGGGCCTGCGGTGACTGTTGATCGCTCTGCTGCTGGCCTTGCTGTTGTTGCTGACCCTGCTGCTGTGCCTGGGCGATCTGCTGGGCGGCCTGCTGCATCTGCTGGCTCTGCTGGTTTAACTGGTCGGCGCTTTGCTGCTGCTGCTGTATTTGCTGCTGCTGCTGCTGCATCTGCTGCGCCGCTTCATTGAGCGCGTCTTGCGCGGCTTCGGTATCACCATTACGCAGGGCTTCGGCGGCATCACGCAGCGCCTGAGCAGCCTGCGGGTTGGTGTCTTCGAGCGAGTCGGCGGCCTGTTCCAGTGCATCGGCCAGCGCCTGCATCTCGCTCTCGCTCATCTCCGGGATTTGCTCACCGATCTGCTGCATCTGCCCGGCGGCATCCTGTTGACCCTCAGCGGCCTGCTGCTCCTGAGCCTGCTGGCCTTGCTCCTGCTGCTGCCCCTGTTGTGAGGCCTGTCGCAGTTGTTCAGCGGCCTGTTCCATCGCCGCGCGCTGCTGCTGCACATCCTGCTGGATATTCTCGGATTGTTCTTGCAGCTCGGCCTCAGAATCTGACAGGGCAGCGAAAGCCTCTTCTGGCGAAACCTGATCCTCGTTCAGCACTTCCTGGGTTTTGTTCAGCTCCTGAAGGATTTCCTCACGGTCTTCCTCGCTCAGGTTGGTATCGGATGCGACATCCTCTGTGATCTGCTTGAGATCATCCTCCGCTTCGGCGATGGCTGCCTGCTGCGCGTTGTTCTGGCTGGCGGCGGTGTCCTGTGGGTTGGGCAACAGCAGCAGCAGGATGAACAGCCCGAGCAAGCACGCTGCGGCCAACCACGAGCGCCACTCCCAGATAAACGGGATCTTCTCCCGCGCTTCGACATGCTGCGCCTGATTCCAGGCGTCATCAAGCTGGCGGGCGGTCAGTTCTTCGTTGGAGTGGATGCGGCCTTCGATCAGTTCCAGTGCTGTGGAGACACGCTCATCCAGGTCAAACAATAAGTCGAAACGGCGTGCGGCTTCCAGGTTTGACCGGCGGCGCAGCCACACCCAGGCCAGCATCACCATCACGCCCAGGATGACCAGCCCGGCAGTGAGCGGCACAATCTGCGCATTTGACAGCCAGGGGCGTGACCGCGCGACAAACAACAGCGCAATGCCTGCGATCAACCCGGGGATCAGGCTGAACGGCAGCCACCATAGGGTGCGCTGCCAGCGCCGCCGCCGTTCCCAGGCGCTGACCAGCCGGTTGAGGGCTGTGTTTTGTTCGGTAAATGCGACCTGTGTTGCCATAAGTGCCTCAGTTACAAACGGTTTTTGGGTGGAAAAAGTGCGCCACTACACCTAAATACCAGATGTGGGGCCATACTGTTCAGATTCAGTACACCGCAGCGGCCTGTTTTCCTCAACCGGCTTCGACCCGGCGCATACGGCGCACGGCCAGCACAACCAGCACGGTCGCGATTACCAGATAGAGGATGCTGAAGCTGATCCAGGGCGAGACGAGAGGAATGGTGCTGCCGTTGCTGCTCAGGATCTGCCCCCAGAAGCCCGCGATCTGGCGCTCGGCCAGGAGTTGTTGGGTGACCAGGGCGGTGGTGATGGGATTCAGGCTGACCAGAATCAGGCTGATATAGATGAAAATCGCTTCCAGCACGGGTGAGCCGGTGATGCCGGTGCCAAAGCCGGATACGGCATTCACGAAGGCGTTCAGCAGTGGCAGGCTGGCGAGTACCGGCACGCCAAATGTCACCGCCAGCGCCACCGTGTAGGAACGCACACTGGCGGAAAGGGTGCGCGGGGTGATGGCCGAGAAAAAGATGCCGACCGTCCCCAGGGTGATGGCCGTGACCATCAGAATTACAAACGCAAGCACCAGCTCGGACTCGCTGACGCCGCCAAAGAGAAAGGCGATACTTTGCAGCGGGATGGCGGAAAAGAGCAGGAGCAGGATATAGCTCAGCGCGGATTCCAGCTTGCCGATGACAAAGGACGGGCTGGCGAGTAATGTCGTGCGCAGCAGGTCATAGGTCTGGCGTTCGCGTTCGCCGGTGATCGCGCCTGCGGTAAAGGCCGGGGCGATGAAGATAATCAGCAGCAGTTCGATGCCGACCAATCCGACAAAGAGCACACGGCCAATCTGCCCGGCGGAAGCTGACCCGCTGGCCTGATTCTGTGCGATCAGGATGAGATACAGCAGCGCGGTGAAGCCGCTCATCAGGCCGAGGTAGATGGTGATGACGATGAACGCGCGAATCCCACGCATGCGCCCGCGCAGCTCTTTGAGCATGACCGGGTTGACGCGGAACACGCGCAGATCGCGGCTGAGCACGACGCCACAGATGACCGAGGCGATGATCGTGACCAGGCCTGGGGTGAATCCGACCAGGAGCAGGGCGGCGAGATTGGCGACCACGACCACCAACAGGCCGGGAGCCACCCAGATTTCACGTGCCAGCACGCCGACCATCAATACCAGCAGCAGACTGATGTCGAGCAAAATCATCAGCACCACGATGGCGACGGCGGTATCAGCCGTACCGCTAAAGCCGCCCAGCAGAATGCTGTGCAGGGAGCTGAAAAGGCCGCTGCCCTGCTGTAACCCGCCGATCAACGCCAGCAGTAACAGGCCGATGACGAGCGCACCGTTGGCGATGGCCCCCCAACGCAGCACCACCGCCGCCCGGTCCAGCCGGATTTCACGCGGAGTCAGCGCTTCTTCGGGTACAGTCACCCATTCTACCTGTTGTTCCATGCGTGCTTCCTCACTTACTCGCGGTAGATCGGCCAGCAGCCCATCTCATTGGCCCGGTAAAAATCGAGAATCGTTTGTATCTCGTAGCGGGAGCAGCCAAGCAGAAACTTGACTTCGCTGTCACCTTTCCTCACATCCACTGTGCAAACAGCGGCGGTCACCTGTTCGCGCGCATCAGGGCCAAGCCAGACATCAATCTCTGCGCCATCCCCGCCGCGTGTGCCATCGAGATAGCCGTAATCCAGCGGATAGATGATTTCGGGAAAGCGCGGGTGCGCGCTGCCCTGCGGGCGATCCACGATCACGGGTTTGCCTTGCACCAGTTGATCGACTGCCGCCCAGAAATCCGACTGCATCAGGTCACGATTCCTTTGGTGACGCTCATGAACATCGTTTCCAGGTCTTTCATTTCTTCGTTGAAGCCCAACACGGCGATCCCGGCGTGAACCAGCTTCTGGTTCAGTGCCTCGACGCCATCATCATCGCCAGCGAAATCGACGCGCACGCGCGAGCGCCCAGCGCGCGGCTCCAGTATTTCGACATTGATCACGCCTTCGATGGTGGCGACTGTGCTTTTTACCGTTTGCGCGACTTCATCGTTACGCACTGTGATGGTGATCTCGCGG
>JAIOHN010000288.1 GCA_019912985.1 Anaerolineae bacterium
GTGAAGATCATTAGTAACCAGATCTTGTTTACAGTTTATGTAGCGGGGGACTATCTTCAAGTAGGGGTAAAAGGCGAGGGTTTTGATGCTTATCTTGCTCTGAAAGTGGATGGGGTCGCGCTTCACGACTTAAGTTTGCCCAGCTGTTAATATTTAGATTCAACTAAAGCTCCTTGCTAGTCTAAAACGATTGGTGCTCAAACACCCGTAAAACAACAACCTAATTGGAAGTATTCTGGGCTGGATTGCATGTTTATAAGCTTCTGTTTTTCGCTACCTAAATTTTGACATTCCCTTTTTATAATTTATAATCAATAGATGAAATCTATTTAATAAATTACACTGCGTTTTGGAAAAACATTCCAGATTTTGAGGAGTTTACGTGGCACAAACAGAGAAGCAGACTCCCACTATACTGCACACACAGCAGTTTGAGTTCGCAAAACTCACTCCATCCGTCAAACAATTTATTGGGCAAGACATTGGATTTTCGACATTGACGACTAATTCCTGTCGAACGTCGTCTATCCGCCGTGTGGGTATATAGGGGAAAACTGTGAAACAGGCAGAAGCGATTGTTTTTACCGGCGTGGGGCAGGTTGAGCTGCGCACGATTGAGGTGGCTGACCCCAAACCGGATGAGGTGCAAGTGCGCACACAGTTCTCAACAATCAGTGCAGGCACCGAAGGTTGGATTTTGCAGAACCTGTTTACCTGGAAGCCAACTGATTATCCCTGTGTGCCGGGCTATCAGCGAGTCGGCGTCATTGAGGCTTTGGGTGCAGATGTGACGGGCTGGCAGGTTGGTGAGCGAGTCGTTGCAACTATCAGTCGTCATACAGGTGTCCATGCTCAGAGTGGCTCTCATGCGGCGTTGGGTAACACGCCCGCGTCTGAAATCTATGCTGTGCCTGAAGGAACAGATGATATTGATGCTTCTGGCACTGTCGTGGCGCAGGTGGGCTACAATGCTGCCAGTCGTGCGGTGATTGAACCAGGGGATTGGGCGGTTGTTTATGGTGACGGCCTGATTGGTCAAAGCGCCGCGCAAGCAATTCGAGCACGAGGCGCGAAGGTGATTCTGGTAGGGCATCGCGCTGATCGATTGGCACTGGCCTCGGCGCACAGTGCGGATGTCGTGATTAACAATCACGAACAATCTGTTGTGGAGATGGTTCATAGTCAAACAGGTGGCAAGCCGGTCACCGTGGTGCTGGATACTGTGCAGAAAGAAGCTACCCAGCGCGAGTACACACCGCTGCTGGAGCGAGAGAAAGGGCAGATTGTCTACTCTGGCTTTACATCCGGGACTACCTGGGCAGACATGGCGCTACTACAACAGCGCGAGTTCACCGCGCACTTTGTATCTGGCTGGACACGAGCACGCATGGAAGCGACTTTGAACAGCTTTGCGACCGGTAAAATGCACTTGCATCCCTTGATTACGCATTTTGTGTCATATCAACAGGGACCAGAAATGTACCGTAAACATCTCAATAAAGGTGCTTCTTTCCTGGGGATGACCATGGATTGGCGGGAGGCTGCCTCATGAAAGTGTTGATTACGGGTGCATGTGGTTTTATTGGACGCAACCTCATTGCTGAGCTGGAAGCGCGTGGGCATGAACTTCGCCTGCTGGATGCGACTCGCCCAGAGGATGCCACTGTTTTTAGTGGGAGTGAGGCGCGTGCGCATATTCCTCTGGTGACGGATTGGCCGTTCGTCCTGGCAGAAATCACGGACCCTGAAGCCATGCAGCAAGCCTGTGAAGGTGTTGATGCTGTCATTCATCTTGCAGGCGAACCGCGCGGACTGCCGGAAATCGGTGTGCATACCTTTCGTACCAATGCACTGGGTACATTCGTCGCCATTGATGCCGCGCATCAGGCAAGTGTTGAGCGTTTTATGTGTGCATCCAGCATCAATGCCTACGGAACATTCTATTGGCGATTGAGCGGGAAACCTTCACCGTATACCACGCTCCCATTGGATGAGAGTTTTCATCCCGTCCCGGAAGACCCCTACAGCTTAAGCAAGCTAGTCAACGAAGAAACGTGCGCTGCCTATCATCGCGCTTATGGAATGACGACCGCCGCCTTTCGTTTTGCGGGGGTTTGGTCACAGGATCGTTACCAGCAAATTTTAGCAGAAGGGCTGGCACCAACGACTGCATGGTCCGATGATCTGTATCAATGGGTGCATGTTAGCGACGTGGTACGTGGTATCCGGCAGGCGTTGGAACAACCTGACTTGACGGGTGATGGTGTTTACACCTTAAGCGCAGGGGATACTCGCTGCCCAGAACCGACACTGGAGTTGTTGGAGCGCTTTCGCCCTGACTTGATGGATAACCTGACCGCGCCGCTAGAAGGTCGTGATCCCTTGCTATCTATTGGGACTGCCCAACAGGCGTTTGCATATGACCCACAGTTTCGGCTGGGTGATTGATATTTAGACGCAGCTCGAAGCTCATCCCGG
>JAIOHN010000289.1 GCA_019912985.1 Anaerolineae bacterium
ATCCTATCCCACGGACTTTGGCCGCGCATGGAAGTCTGTCCTCTTTAACCAGTTCCATGACATCCTGGCCGGGACCAGCCTGGAAGCAGCCTATGAGGATGCGCGTAATGGTTTCGGCGAAGCCATTACTATTGCAGATCGAAACCTGAACAATGCCGTTCAGTCGTTCGCATGGAACATCCAGATCGAGCCTGAAGATGGCATGAAACCAGTCATCGTCTTTAATCCGCATCCCCGGCCGGTTCATGCCAATATCGAATTGGAAAGTTACCGCTGGCCCGATACGGCGGTGCTGGTCGATGAAAATGAGCAGCCAACACCCCATCAGGCGGTGCAATCCACCTCCGTGACTGGGCGCGTCCGCTTGAGCTTCAATGCAGACTTACCCGCATTGGGCTACCGGACATTCCGCCTGCGCGCACAGGGGACAGCGGCAGAGAAGCCTCCAGTGTACGAAGCATCCGACACCGTACTGGAAAATGCCCGTTTTCGCCTGGAATTCGACCCCGAAACAGGCTGCATCGCCCGGCTGTACGACAAACAAGCGCAGGTCGAGGTATTTAGCGGGCAGGCAGCTGTGCCGGTCGTAATTAAAGATGAATCCGATACCTGGAGTCACAACGTCTACATATTTGATGAGGTTATCGGCAGGTTTACACCAGTCAGTCTGAAGCGGATTGAAGATGGCCCGGTCAAATCGGTTATCCGTGTCACGAGCGAGTATGGGCAATCCACGCTGATTCAGGATTTCACGATGTATCCTGAGAGCGATCAAATTGATGTCCGCGTTACTGTCGATTGGCGCGACCAACTCAAAATGCTTAAGCTGCGCTTCCCGGTCAACATCAAGTTCATGAAGGTGACCCACGAAATCGCTTATGGGCATATTGAGCAGTTTGCCAGTGGCGAAGAAGCGCCTTCCCAGGGCTGGATTGATATTTCGGGAACTGCACGCGAACAGGATATTTTGTACGGTTTCAGCCTGCTCAATGACGGCAAGTACAGCCAGGATGTCAATCTCAACGACATTGGCCTGACTGTGTTACGCAGCCCGGTATACGCTCATCACGACCCACACAAGCTCGATCCAGACAAGCATTACCGGGTGACTGACCAGGGAATCCAACAGTTCAGCTATGCGCTGCTACCGCACACCGGCAGTTGGGAAACTGCGGGAACCGTTCAACACGCTGCATTGCTCAATCAGCCGCCCATCCCCCAGTTTGCGACATTTCATCCAGATGGCAAGCTGCCCCAATCCGATTCATTTATGCACGTCCAGCCGGATAATGTGATAGTCACGGTGTTGAAGCAAGCTGAGGATGGAGACGCTGTGATCATCCGCGCTTACGAAACGACGAAAACCGCGACCCAGGCGACTATCCAGCTACCAAAGTGGAATCGCACGATTGAAGCTACGTTTGCTCCCTGTGAGATCAAGACGTTTTGCGTGCCAAAAGATGCTGCGCAGCCGGTCGTGGAAACCGATCTTCTGGAGTGGGCCGAGTGAATGATCTGCTGGCGGGGATTGATATTGGCGGGACAAAATGCGCGGTAAGCCTGGGACAAATGGATACCGATCAGGTCACTATTCTTGAGAAACGCCGCTTTTCCACACCATCTACACCACAAGCTGCGTTAGATGAGCTTATAGAGGCGCTGGAATCACTGCTCGCCGGGCAGGATAGGTCGCTGCGTGCCATCGGCATCAGTTGTGGTGGCCCACTGGATAGCAAGCGCGGCTTAATACTCTCCCCGCCGAACTTACTAGGATGGGATACGATACCTGTCGTGGAGACATTTCACAAGCACTTTGGGGTCGCAACCGCGCTGCAAAATGACGCCAATGCTGGTGCACTGGCAGAATGGCTGTGGGGTGCGGGGAAAGGCTGCCAGAATGTGATCTTTCTCACCTTTGGCACTGGCATGGGCGCGGGCCTCATTCTGAATGGGCAGCTTTACAGCGGCACCAATGATCTGGCCGGAGAAGTCGGTCATGCCCGCCTGGCTGAAGATGGCCCCGTGGGTTATGGCAAGGCCGGTTCGTTTGAAGGATTCTGCAGCGGTGGCGGCATCCAGAGATTGGCGGTTGCCAAAGCCAGACTTGCACTGGACGCAGGACATCCACCCTCGTTCTGCCCTACCGAAGCCGACCTATCACAGATTACTGCCGAGCGGGTGGCACAGAGCAGCGACCCACTTGCGGACGAAATCTTTGACATCGTGGCGCAACGACTGGGACAGGGGCTGGCACTCCTGATCGACATCCTCAATCCAGAGCGCATCATCATCGGCAGCATTTATCTGCGCCAGCAGGCACGACTAGAAGCAACCATGCGCGCGGTGTTGGAGCGGGAAGCTCTGTCGCGGGCAGTCGATGTGTGTGAAATACTGCCCGCTGGATTAGGAGAATCCGTAGGCGATTATGCGGCGTTGGCCGTTGCTTGCTATCAAAGCTAAACCGAAACAAAGCTTCGCCACCCAGTTATATCAGTGATTATCTTGATGGCTAAAGTCAAAACGAATGCCACACCTGCACAAGCAGGTATGGATAATTACGTCCTGGCATCTGTCGACACATCCTCTTATCAAGACAAGACAATAAAATATAGCAAAAAATAACAAGTTTGACCGATGACCGGTGTCCACACATACATTCTACTAAGTTAAACATTACATATCTTGCGTTTATAGATAGGGAAGATTGCTAATATGAGCCAGGTGAACCCGCGCGATCTTTGCAAAGCCTATATTTTCTCAACCCTCACCGACGAGGAATTAAGCAGCCTGGCAGATCAGGTTGAGCTGCAAACATACCACGTGGGCGACATGATCTTCCGGTTCAATGATGTCGGCGACGCTATGTATATCGTGCAGAGTGGTGAGGTTGATCTTTTCGTAAAAGATCGGACTGGCGCGGAAGTCAGTGTGCTGCAAGTAGGAGCCGGACAGGTCTTTGGAGAATTGTCGCTTCTGGACCACCGTCCACGCTCTGCCAGCGCGCGCACATTAAGCGATACTAAGCTCATCGTAATCAAGCGCGAGGCGCTTGTGAGATTGTGCATCGCACACCCTTTAATCACGCTGCGCATGCTCGAAATCCTGGCAGGGCGGCTGCGTACGTCATCAGTAATGGTCCAGGAACGCATCATTCCTAACGCGAATGAAGCCATTGAGGTCAAGATGAGCCTTGGAGATCGAATCTCGGATCTCTTCACCGGGCTTTCGGGCAATATCATCTTCGTCGCCTTTAGCCTGGTCTGGTTCGTGGTGTGGATCGTCTGGAATCTCGAGCTTGTACCGGGCGTGAAGCCATTTGACCCTTTCCCGTTTGGGTTTCTGACGATGATCGTGTCGCTCGAAATGGTTTTCCTATCGCTGTTCATTCTCATTAAGCAGTCACGTATGGCGGCCCATGATAAAGTCCGCAATGACATCGAGTATGAGGTGAATGTGCGGGCAGAGCTTGGCATTCGTCATCTTACCGAAAGCATTGAAGTCTTCGAACAACGGATGCAGCAACGGTTAGAAAGTATGGAAAAAGCACTGGTCGCCACGACGAGAGAAGACTCTGATGAACTGTATTTAATACCTGCCGAGCAGAGTGACAACGAGTCATGCCAGGAGTATTGAGATTGCCTCAACACCCGCCACTATTTCTGCCGAAATTTACTCCTCACTACGAAAGTTAAATCAACACTTTCGCTGCAGCCCCCATGCTATACTGAGTCAGACTTACATGGCACGTGAGGCATTTCATGTTAGCGATTGTGCATGCTTGCGCGGTGATCGGCATCGATGGCGTTCCAGTCGAAGTACAGGTGGATTTTAACCCCCGCGCCGGTATCCCCTCCTTTTCGATTGTTGGCCTGCCTGACTCCGCCGTCCGCGAGAGCCGTGAGCGCGTAAGAGCCGCAATAAAGAACAGCTCACTCCAATTTCCAAATAAGGGTTATGTGGTCAACCTCTCACCGGCGGACCTCCCCAAGCACAGTACACTTTACGATCTGGCGATTGCGGTGGGTGTTTTGGCCTCCACGGATCAGGTGCCAATGCATGCGCTGGAGCAGGCCATGTATCTTGGTGAGCTTTCGCTTGATGGCCGGATACGTCACATCAAAGGTGTGATGCCAATGGCTTACACGGCGTTTAAAGCTGGTTACGACACCATTTACGTGCCAGCGGAAGATGCTGGTCAAGCTGCATTAATTGACGGAATCAATGTCATCCCTGTGGAAACATTGGGCCAACTGGTCGAGCATCTCTACGGACTTAATCCAATTTCGCCTTTTCAGCGCGATAAGGTCATCCTCAACCATCACCACGGCGCGATTAATTCAGTTGATTTTGCCGACGTCAAAGGGTAGATGTTCGCACTACCGGAGTATCGCCGTTCAGGAAAATGAGACCCGCTCCGACCGTGCCGCGTAGCTCGAACCAGCCTTCGTTCACGTTCAGGATGATCTCATCCACCAGCAGCCGCACGATCTGGCGTTTGAGCGTCAGCGGTGCGTCGTGGATGTCCACGTTTTCGCGGGCGTACTGCACCAGTTCGACGGTGCGCCGTTTTTCCTTCTCAAGCTGTTCGGGCGTCATGATGTGGGAGCGGAGTTCCGCGACTTCCGCCGTCAGCACGTCCCGCGCCCTCGTGACGCGCTGGCGCTCGGCGGCAAACTCATCCGCCGTGTACGCTCCGGCGAGATAGGCGCGGTAGAGCTTTTCGGCTTCGTCCGCCTTGCCCTCGATCTGGTCTTCCAGAAACGCGATCTGGGCCTGCGTGCTCCTGACCTGCTCGTTGGAGTAGCGGGCATCGATGGCTTTCAGGAGCACGTCGGGATTGAGCAGCGCGTCCGAGATCACTCCCCACACGGCGGCATCCAGTACGTCGCAGTGGATACTCGGCTGGCCGCAGGGACGGTGCTCTCTGTAGCCGGGCGTCGTGTGAATCTGCGAACAGTAGTAACGCTGGATGCGCCGGGGTTTGTTCTCGGTATGGCCGTGATAGCGCCAGCCGCAGGTATCGCAGCGGATGATGCTGGTGAGCATGTATTCGTATTTTTTGTTGCGGCGGGCGAAACCCTTGTTGCGGTAGAGGTTGCGGTTCGCCATCTCCCAGGTGTGCTCATCGACGATGGGGGGAACCGGAACCCGTACCCATTCGCTCTCCGGTCGCTGGCGCGTCTTACGCACGGTTTTGCTCTGCCCGTTCTCGTCCATCACGGTCACGCGCTCCGTGTAGAAGCGATTGGCGATGAATTCGCCCTTGTACAGCGGGTTGCGGATCAGCTTGACCAGGCTGCGCTCGTTCCATGCTCTGGCGCGTGGGGGGCGGAACGCTTCGTCCACCTTCGCCCGCTCGTCGAGCGCGTTCATTAGTTCATAGCAGGACATGCCGTTGAAGGCGATGGCTTCATAAATGAAGCACACGGGGACTTCCCTGGCTTCGTCGATGGCGTAGTGGGTGTCCTTGCGGGCTTCCATCGTGTTTTCGTTGCCCTGCCCGTCCACCAGC
>JAIOHN010000290.1 GCA_019912985.1 Anaerolineae bacterium
GGCACGGCAGCCGCCCGCTTGGCGACTGCCGTGCCAATACGCCCCAGGCCAATAATGCCGAGTGTCGCGCCAGTTAGGTCCGCGCCTAGCAAACCCAGTGGTTCCCAGGTCTGCCATTTGCCGTCACGAATATACTCCACACCCTCGACAATACGTCGGGCAGCTGCCAGTAAAAGTGCCATCGCCAGGTCAGCCGTGGCTTCGGTCAGTACGCCAGGGGTATTTCCCACTGGGATACCACGCTGAGCAGCCGCCTGCACATCAATATTGTCATAGCCGACCGCCATCTGGCTGATGACTTTCAACTGCGACCCCGCTGCGTCCATCAGATTGGCGTCGATGCGCTCGGTCAGCACGCACAAAATGCCATCCACACCGCGTACACGCTCAATCAGGATGTCATAAGGTGGGGGCATTTCGCCTTCCCATAAATCCACCTGACAGCTCTGGCGGACAATATCCAGGCCCACGGCGGGGATCAGGCGGCTCACGAAAACTTTCGGCTTCATTTTGTCACCTCGTCGAGTTGTGCTTGTGGCGTCATGTGCAAATCTTTATAGAGTATCCACAGGTCTTTGAGCGTACGTGGGACGCGCGCAAAGGTGCTGTAGCGCGAGGGGCGTGTTTCCTCGACGGTGGTCGGCAGTTCGGTCATGCTCAACCCGGCCCGCTGCGCCCGCAAGATTACCTCGGTATCAAAAATTTCACGGTCGGTGAGGCAGCGGCGCACAATGGGCGCGATGGTCGCACGGCGAAAGGCCTTCATGCCGTGGGTGTCGGTACCCGTGAAGCCAAACAGCAAGCGCAGCACGAAATTGAATCCCCAGGTGATCAAGCGACGGTTGAAGGGGCGGTTGTCGTGTGAGTCGTGGTGCCGCTTGGAGGCGATGACAATATCGTAACGGGCGAGCAGTTGGTAAGCATCGCGCAGGAAATCCATGTCCCACAGGTCGGCATTAAAGACGATGATGCGCTCTCCATGGCTGTTGAGGATGCCGCGCCGGATAGCCGCGCCGTAGCTGGCCTGAGTGCTCGTCAGCACCACCAGATGGCTGTCGCTTTCTGCCAGCCGCTGAGCAAGGTCTAACGTGCGGTCCTGGCTGCCATTCTCACACAGAATAATCTCATAGGGTTCCGAGAAATCTGTCAGGCCGCTGGTGATGCCGCTCACCAGTGACTCTAGCAGTAATTCTTCATTGTGGATGGGGATCACAATCGAAATCAATAGTTTTGCTTCCCTGTTACTGGGTCAAATCCCGCCCTAATCTACCTCAAATGGACGCATAAAGGCAGGTGCGATTTTTAAACTGGTGACTGTGGCCGGTTTTTCATATAATGCGCTGGCGAATTGAATCATGAGCATGGTTGATGAAAAACTTGCAAGCGCTTTATCCCAAAAGCAAAACAGCATTGTGCAGCGATCCGCAGGGGCTTGATCAGCTGAAATTTGAGCCTTTATGAGATCACTTTTGCGAACTCAGTCGCAGCCTGAATCGTTGGCAGGCAATCCACCGCGCGCGTGGATTCCTGCGCTGATCCTGGTGGCGGGACTCGGCGCGCTGCTGGTGTTTGGCATCCGCTTGATGCACATGCATCCGGACGAGCAGCTTGCTTATTTTTTCACACGCCGTGACTTGCCATTCCTGTGGTGGTATCTGCGGACACAGGATACACACCCGCCGCTGTGGTTTTCGTCGTTCTGGTTTATGCGTCATCTCTTTGGTGATAGCGAGTTCGTCGCGCGCTTCTACTCGGCGCTGTTGAGCATGATAACGCTCTCGCTGGTTTACCAACTGGGGCGGAAATGGTTCGGCGCGGTGCGTTACGGCTGGTTCGTGATGATCATGCTGGGGGTGAACGCCTTCTTCTTCTATCACGCGCTGGAAATGCGGCCTTATGCGTTGATTATGCTGCTGGCTACCGCCTCCATGTGGACTTTTCAGCGCTGGCTGGCACGGCGCAGCTGGCGGACTGCCATTTACTACGCAATATCTGTCGCCGCCATGCTCTATGT
>JAIOHN010000291.1 GCA_019912985.1 Anaerolineae bacterium
GATGCAGTCCGTGACACTCGACACCTGGTATTCGGACGATGAAAAAGGACGCGAACAGGCGGAGCAGGCACGGGAGTCGCTGCTGGAAGTCCACGATGAACGTGGGCTGGAAGCGATGATGCACAAAGCCGAACTTACCGCTGTCGAAAATGACTGGTTGGATGGGGATGGCGCTGATACACGGTTGTTCACCCAGGGACCGCCGGATCGCTTTGAGACGCTGGCGCAGCAGTTGGAAAACGAGATCAATCCCTACTGGAACACCGATGGGGAGAAGATCGAAGACCCCATACCGCAGGCAGGAGTGGAAAATCCTTACTGGCGGCTTGATCCGATCCCGGTGAATGACCCGGACGGCGAACCATTAGGACATGCCCTGCATATGGTCGTCTATCCCGACGTGGAACGCGACCCGGATGCTGTCTGCAGTCCGGCGATGGCAGCGGATGAGCCGTTCCGAATGCTGGAGATGGCGCATTTCGAGACCCCGGAGGCGGTAGATAAATTCGGCAAGGAATTCAACAGCTATCTCATCCCCGGACTGCTGGACGGACCGGAATTGGCAGTGGAAGTCGCGCGGCTGGAAGGGCTGCCTGCCGAGTGGAAAACCCTCGAAGGGGACGATTTGAAGGCTTACCAGAACACCGAACTGACGCTCACCCGCGACCCGTCCGACTGGCATCCCTACAACCCCAATGCTGAACGCGATGCTCGAATTGCGGCGGAAGGGCTGTATACCGATCCGATTCAGCAGGTCGTTGAGCAGGATGAACCGGAAATCGCATCCGGCACACGGGAACTGGACTTTTAAACGATGACCACGCTCAGACCACAGACCGCGCTGGGCGGCTTTGCCCTCGTCACTCTGCTGCTGGCGGGAGCCGCTGTCGGACGGGTATTGGGCGTGAGCTTTGGCGAGACCCTTTATCTGACCGGTCTGGTGCTGGTGTTAGGCTGGATCACCAACGGGCTTATGCTGCGCTGCGCCAACCCATCCGAAGATCGGGAGGTGTAGCCGATGTTCTACTGGTTATTCACCGAGGGCCGGGCGCTGCTGGGTGGCTGCCTCGCTCCGCTCCTCTGTCTGACACTCACAGCTCCCATCAGGGTCAGCGCCATGCTGGGGGCAGGTATCCAGCGCACCAGCGAAGCCCAGGGAACAGCAGGTTGGAAGCGCGGCGCGAAACTCTTTGCTTACCTGATTGTTGTGTTGGGTGTATCTGCCATCTATCTCACCCTGCTCGGCGATATGGCGGTACAGCCGCTGCGTGGACGGCAGTCTACCAACGGTTTCGTCCACCTGCTCGTTGGTGCGCCACCGAATGTGAACGCCATGCGCCTGTTCATGTTTGGCATGATGCTGGTCATGCTCTGGTTCTTCCTAACCATCGGGCTGCACAGCGGCATCAAGAACGGCGGCTGGCTGCGTGAGCGGGTGGATCGCCTGCGAAATCCGCAGGTCAAGCGTGGCGCACTGGGTTCGTCGCACTTCTGCACCATGCGCGAATACAAACGCTTCCGTCGGGA
>JAIOHN010000292.1 GCA_019912985.1 Anaerolineae bacterium
GCGCTGGACCAGCTTGGGGCGCGATCATGAAAACGATTCGTTGGGGGATTATCGGCTGCGGCGATGTGACCGAGGTCAAAAGCGGGCCGGGTTTTCAGAAGGCTGAAGGGTCGGCACTGGTAGCGGTCATGCGGCGCAACGGCGATCTGGCGCGTGATTATGCCGCGCGTCATGGTGTCCCGCGCTGGTACGATGATGCTGACGCGCTCATTCATGACCCGGAAGTGGCTGCTGTCTATATCGGCACACCGCCGGATTCGCATCGCGATTACACACTGGCGGTAGCGCAGGCTGGCAAACCGGTATACGTCGAAAAGCCAATGGCGCGCACTCATGCCGAATGTGTGCAGATGGTGAATGCCTGCAAGCAGGCAGGCGTGCCGCTGTTCGTGGCTTATTACCGGCGGATGCTGCCGCGTTTTCTCAAGGTGAAAGAATTGGTCGCCCAGGGCGCAATCGGTGAGCCGCGTTTTACATCCGTGACACTCTACCAGTCCCAGCCTGATATTGATTCAGCGAATTTGCCGTGGCGTGTGATTCCGCAGATCGCCGGAGCAGGCATTTTCCTCGATCTCGCCAGCCATACGCTGGATGTGCTGGATTACATCCTGGGGCCGGTGAGTCGTGTTCAGGGATTTGCGGCTAATCAGGCGGGTGATTACCAGGCGGAGGACATCGTGAGCGGCACCTGGGTTCACGAATCCGGTGTTCACGGCATGGGGACATGGTGCTTTACAGCCTTCCGTAATTTCGACCAGAATGAAATCATCGGCAGCGGTGGCAAGCTGACATTCTCGACCTTTGGCACCGAGCCAGTGGTGTTGACCACCAGCGAAGGGGTGACCGAGTTTCCGCTGGAAACACCGCCGCATGTGCAGCAGCCACTTATCCAAACGATCGTGAATGACTTGAATGGCGTGGGAAGCTGCCCCAGTACCGGCGAAAGCGCGGCCCGTACCAGTTGGGTGCTGGATCAGATGTTGGCAGCGTATCGCGAACAGCATGGCACTGGCGATTTCGATTAACTGGAGGATGTATTGATGGCTACATTACCGCACATCATCATTTTCAATCCTGATCAATGGCGTGGCGATGTCATCGGTCATTTGGGGAACCCGGCGGCGGTGACGCCTGTGCTCGACGAGGCGGTTAAGGCTGATTTCGTTTCGTTCAGTCATGCCTTCTGCCAGAATCCGGTGTGTACCCCCAGCCGCTGTTCATTCATGACCGGCTGGTATCCCCACACGCGCGGCCACCGCACCATGTTTCACATGCTTCAGCCAGACGAGCCAATGCTGCTCAAAAAGTTGAAGGACGCCGGATACTTCGTCTGGTGGGGCGGTAAGAATGATGTGGTCCCAGGGCAGAATGGCTATGACGACTACTGTGATGTCAAATACCAGCCGCCCGATACACCCGACCAACCGCTGCGTCCGGATCTTCATACCATGCGTGACGATTGGCGCGGCACGCCTGATAGCGACACCTTCTTCTCGTTCTACTTCGGTAAGATCGACAATCCCGATGGCAAGCCTTACGTGCGCGACCGCGATTGGGGCATGGTCGAAGGCGCGATTGAGCAGATCAAAAACGCGCCGCCTGATCAGCCGCTGTGCATCTATTTACCACTGACTTTCCCGCATCCGCCGTATGCGGTGGAGGACCCATTCTACAGCCAGATCGACATCGACCAGATTCCGCCGCGTGTCCCCACGCCAGAGGACTGGAGTGGCAAGCCAAGCCTGCTTAAAGGCATCTGGGAGATGCAGCACATGCAAACCTGGACCGAGGAACGCTGGCAGGAACTGCGGCGCACCTACTATGGGATGTGTGCGCGTGTGGATACGCAGTTCGGTATGGTGCTGGATGCGCTGCGCGAGGCCGGGATTTATGATGACACCGCTGTGTTTTTCTTCTCCGACCACGGCGATTTTACCGGTGATTATGGACTGGTAGAGAAAACGCAAAACACTTACGAAGATTGCCTGACCCATGTGCCGTTTCTGGTCAAGTCGCCTAAGGGGGTGCCGGTGCAGCCGCGTGTCACGGACGCGCTGGTGGAACTGGTCGATTTTCCGGCGACTGTGTATGATCTAACAGGCATAGAACCCGGTTACACGCATTTTGGCCGTTCGCTGCTGCCGCTCCTGGCCGGGGAAACCGACAGCCATCGCGACGCCGTCTTTTGCCAGGGTGGGCGCACCCAGGGCGAGGAACAGGCAATGGAGAAATTCCGTGAGCTGGACGAGCATTTTCTCTACTGGCCGCGTCTGAAGTGGCAGCAATCAGACGGGCCTTATCATACTAAGGGGACGATGTGCCGCACCCAGGATTATAAATACGTACACCGGTTGTATGAGCAGGACGAATTATATGATCTGCGGGCGGACCCTGGTGAACAGGATAATCGCATTGACGATCCCGCACTGGCGGATGTGCTGCGCCAGCTCAAAGAGCGGGTGATGCAGTTTTATCTGGAAACCAGCGATGTGGTGCCATTGGAGGCGGATCGCCGTTGGTAGTGGCTGCACAAAAACGAATATCATTTTGAAAAAGGGAGCTTATGATGGTTTCAACACAATTAGATGGCATTCGAGAACAGTATGAGCGTGATGGCTATGTCATCATCCGCAACGCGATTGATCCCGCGCTGGCCGAGGAAACCTCGCGCCATGTCGATTGGCTGCTGGAACACAACCCCGGCATTCGCCCTGAGCAGTTACACCATACGCTGATGCGTCAGGACCCTTTCATGCATCATCTGGTGGGGGATGATCGTCTGCTGGATATTGTCGAGCCGTTTATCGGGTCCGATATTGCGCTGTTCGCTGCCCATTACATCGCCAAAGCGCCGTTTAAAGGTCAGCCGGTGCTATGGCATCAGGATGGCTCTTACTGGCCGCTGGAACCGATGGAAGTCATCACCATCTGGCTGGCGGCGACGGATTCTACCAAAGAAAATGGTTGTATGCGCATTATCCCCGGCACGCAGCATCAAAAGCTGCTGACCCTGCGCCAGA
The DNA here is from genome assembly GCA_019912985.1 of Anaerolineae bacterium. GTDB lineage: Bacteria > Chloroflexota > Anaerolineae > Aggregatilineales > Phototrophicaceae > JAIOHN01. The sequence continues at coordinate 3,021 of JAIOHN010000292.1, forward strand.
TGCAGAAAATTGACGATGGCTCCAATGTGTTGGGCTATGGCATTGACCCGCGCACGCTGGAAGAGGATAAAGCCATCGACATTGAGTTGAAAGCGGGTGATGTCTCCATTCACCATCCCAATGTCATTCATGGTTCCAACGCCAACGACTCGCCCTACTGGCGCAAAGGATTGACGCTGCGCTACATCCCCACCAGCACGCGCATTACCAAAGAAGGTCACAGCCCGTTTCTGCTGCGTGGAAAAGCCGTAGCTGGCGTGAACGAGTATGAACCGCGCCCGCGCTTTGTCGAAGGCCAGCACATGCCGTTTGCGGGTGCTGAAACCTGGAACGACCAACTCTAAATCCATCATGACCGTTCGCAGGGGCATTGTTTGCCCCTGCTGCATCCTGGCTTGACTCCACATTGAGGGATTTTCATGACTGAACAACCAAATATTCTGGTGATCCTGACGGACGATCACGGGCAGTGGGCGTCTGGTTGCTATGGAAACAAGGAAATTCACACCCCGGCGATGGATTACCTGGCGCAGGCCGGTGTGCGCATGGCGAACGCCTTCACGCCGACACCCGTCTGTTCGCCCGCGCGTGCCTCGTTTTTCACCGGCTTATACGCTTCACAGCATGGCATTCATGACTGGCTGTACTACTTCCGCAACCGGCCTGAGACGGATCGCGGACTCAATGACCGGCAGTGGCTGGAGGATCCCACGCTGGCGCAGGTGCTGTCCCAGAATGGCTATCAGTGTGCGCTGTCGGGAAAGTGGCACTGCGGCCAGGACGATGAGCCGCAGCCCGGTTTCGATTACTGGTACAGCCTGCGCAGCAATTACCCGCCGCAGGGTGGCGAGTATTCCGACCACGGGACATTCCGCAGTTACGAAGGTTATCATACCGATTTCATCACCGATAACGCGGTGAGTTTTTTGCGGCAGCGGGATCAGGATCGCCCATTTTTCCTGTTTGTGGGTTACATCGGCACCCACAGCCCGTGGGCAGGTCACCCTGAGCGTTTAGTCGAGCAGTATCGCGAGTGCAGCTTTGAGGACATCCCCGCCGATACGGTCTATCCGTTTGGACGCCTGGCGGGCGAATCAACCTTGCGAACCCGTTACAACGCGCGGGAGGCGCTGGCACAGTATTACGCCTCGGTGACACACATTGATGAGGGCATTGGCCGCCTGCTGGACGAACTGGAAGCGCAGGGTGTTGATCAGAATACGCTGGTCGTTTACACGGCTGATCACGGCCTCAACTGTGGACAGCATGGGGTCTGGGGCAAAGGCAACGGCACACGCCCGCTGAACATGCTCGATGAGTCGATTCGTATCCCCATGATTTTTCACCACCCGAATCAACTTTTTGCCGGGCAGGTGCGCGCCGAATTTGTCGATCACTGCGATCTTTTTGAAACGCTGCTGGATTACGCCAGGGCGAGCTTTGACCGTGAGCGACTCTATCCGGGGCGCAGTTTCAAATCCATACTGGAAAAAGGCCAGACGCCGACTGAGTGGAAAGATGCCCAGTTTGGAGAATATGGCGATGTGCGCATGATCCGTACCCGGCGCTATAAGCTCATCACCCGCAATAATCGCGGCGCGAACCAATTGTTTGATCTGGAACGTGACCCACGCGAAACCACAGATGTGTATCATGATCCTGCTTATCGCGAGATTGTCGCGCAGTTAATCACACAACTGGATCAGTTTTTTACGACCTACCAGGATTCAGAGAAGAACGGCCTGCGCGTGCAGGAGCTGCCGCAGCATAACTTCAACGAGGCATGGCGCGACGAGCCTGTGTAAGCTTCTTAATGTTTTCAGATGCCTTCCCAAAGTACCATAAAAAAGACAAGCTATGGGGAGGCTGATATGATTTTTCGTCGTGGACTCATCATTTTACTCGCCTTGCTGCTCAGCACCTTGAGTGTCAGCGCTCAGCGTGCTGGGCAGCGCCCGGCACCTAGCGGCAGTGGTGGTTCAATCGGGGGGCCGGGGCTGTCCGGTTCGGCGCTTAATGCTGGCTTGCCGGATGGTTCGCCCGGTGCCAACACCACCCGCCCGGATCGCGGTAACCGTCCTGATGCCAACACGCCGCGCGCTGGTGGGGCGCGAGGTGGCGGTTTTTCTGCGCCTTCTGACCTGGGTGATCGCTTTGGCGGGCGCGATAGCTTCAGCCTGCCGCTGGATTCACCCGGTGAATTCAGCTTTTTCCAGAATTTTGATCGCAGCTTCGATTTTCAAAATCTCGAGAACCGCCCCTGGACTCTGCCGGATTTTTCGGCGTCAGCGCCAGCGGCGTTCGAGGATATTCAGGCAGCGATTGAAGCCGCCCGTGGGGAAAATCTGGAACAGGCACAGGCAACCTATAACCAGCTGTGGGAGGATTACTACGCAGCAGTAGATACCACTGCACAGACCTACTACGACACCGTGACTGCCACTGCGGATTACATGCTGCAAAGCTACCAGCAGGCAGTGGATTACACCACAGAGGCCGTCGATTATTATCTGGATTACGCACAGCAGTACGCCGCTTACTGTGCCAGTTTCCCGTGGGATTGCTACAGTTATATCTACGATGCAGCCAGTGACACCTATACCTACGTGGGTGATTCCAGCGTTGATGCCAGCGTAATGGTGGAAATCGGCACGATTAATGCGCAGGTCGGTTACCCGGTCGAAGCTGCACCGCAGCCCTCGGCAGAAGCCTACGAAGCGATTGTGATCTTCGCCAACGATCAGCTTGGCGCGGTGATCCAGCCATTGTATGCGGGTGTCGCTACCGGGGATGTGGAGACGCTCATGAGCTACCTGCCCGAAGAAATCCAGGCCTATTTGCTCAATGCGACCACCATCAGCGGGGTTGCTTACTGGGGCCTGCTCAATGGCGGGGTGGCTGGCGTGGCTGTGGGTGATTGCACGAGCGCAAACTGCACAGTCAGTGGCGACAATCTCACGTTCCAGATTTCGAGCGCGTCAGCCGGGGCCTATGGCCTGTTTGCCAGTGGCGCGGTTCCTGCGGATGCTAACGCCGCCTTGGGGTTGGTCACGCAGGTGTATCCCAAGTTGTCTGGTTTGAGCTTTGCCCAGGTAAGTGATGTCGAGCAGGGTTATGCGTTTACCGCGTCAGCCGCAGGGCTGGGCCTTGACCCGGCGACGAATGCACCGCTGTCTGTGGCGAAAGTGGTTTATGCTGGCGTGGTTGCCATCGATGGCAAGCCATTTGTCTACGCACTGGTCGGGGTAGGCCAGGGGTATGCGGACCTCTTCTCGTAGGAGGTTCGCAAAAATAAACAGGCACTCCCAAACTTCGGGAGTGCCTGTAGCGATAGGAGGGTGACAAATCTTAGTGCGCGGCGTTCGGCGAAAGCGCCCAACGAGCTTGTTGGAAGCCAATGTTGATAAGGGATTTGAGGGAAGCAACATTAGTGAGCGACTTGGCGAATGTCATGATAGGTCCGGGTCGGAACATCCATTCGCGGGTCGCCCGTTGAGCCCACTTTTGCAGTTCTTCTGCACTAAGATTATCGTATTGCAAGACAGTTGATTTATCCATGTCGACCTGCTCCCAACGGGTGCCGGGCTTGAACCAGTGATTTTCCATCACCTGGAAGAAGAACGGCGTGCCGGGATAAGGCGCGGCGATATGGAAGATGGCGAGATCCAGGGGCAGCTCTTTACTGAAGGCCATGGTTTCCTGGATGCTATCCACCGTTTCACCGGGTAATCCGATGATGAAGTAACCGAAGTTACGGATACCAAATTTCTTGGACCAGGCCAGACTGCGGCGGGCGCGGTCGGCGGTCGTACCCTTACGGGCGTTCTTGAGAATTTCTTCGTTGGCACTTTCGATGCCCCAGGAGATGGTGTCGCAGCCTGCTTTCGCCATCTTCTGCAGCAGTTCTTCGTCCACATAATCGACACGGCTGTTGCAGGTGAAGCCCATACCCAGATTCGACTCGATCATCAGATCGCAGATGCCCATCACCTGATCACGATTGATGGTGAACAGGTCAGCATACATGTGGATGTAGCGAACACCTAGGTCATGCAGCATCTTGATCTCAGCCATGATGTTTTCCGGGCTGCGCAGACGCAGCGCGTGCTGGTAGCTCACATGCTTGATGCAGTAGATGCAGCCTGCCGAGCAGCCACGGCTGGTGACGATAAACTGGTAGGAGCCTTTGAGCACCGGGGTGCGGTAGGCATCCAGCGGCAGCAGGTGATGCATCGGCAGTGGCAGATCATCCAGGTTGGGGATGAATGGCCGGTCAGGATTGCGGACGATTTCACCCTTCGAGCGCCACACCAGACCCTTCACATGGGTCATATCGAACTGTCCGGTCGCGATATTTAACTCGGCGACTTTCGGCTCCCACTCAGGATCGGTCGAGCGATAGAGATGCTCGATCTCAGGGCTGAATTCGGTGCGGCCCGTGGTGGTATCAACTACTTCGCGCAGCGTCAGGTCAGGCTCACCACGCAGGCAGTAATCCAGCGCCGGGTGAGGACGCATAGTCTCCACCGCCAGCGGTGTCACATGCGTGCCGAGGGCGATAGTTGTCGCGCCGACTGTTTTCGCCAGGAAGCAGCCATACATATCGTTGGTCAGAGTAGGCGCAGTCACGTGGGTGACATAGAAGCGCGGCTTCAATTCGTTGAGCTTGGCCTCGAAATCTTCCCAGGTCATGCGCTCAGCAATCGCGTCGATGATTGCCACTTTATAGTCTGGATGCAGGATCGCGGCCATTTGCGCCAGTTCCACCTGCCCCCAGATCATGTTTTCACGGCTGCGGCGGCCTACACGGTGCTGCGTACGGATCCAGATGTTGCCATCAGGAGCCGGTGGGTTCACCAGCAGCACGTCGGTGTTGTAAGCCAGATTCTCCGAGGTGAAACGTGCGACAATCGGGTCAGCATCAGGGAAGCGGACGTTGGAGACCTTTGGCACACGGCGTGTCCCCAGGTTTTCTTTGAGTTCGCCTTCCAGATCTTTACGCCCGGTCATTTCTCCACCGGCGTAAGGTTCTTTGCTGCGGAAAGCCGCCGCACGAGCGGCATCATATTTCTTGTTATCGTAGTTTGATGTGTCAGCCATTGAAAATCCTTTCTAACTTGACAGCGCCGCGGTATCACGTACAGACGCGATAACCTGATTACTATCGGCGGCAAGTGCTTCATTCAGTCCGAGATCAGCCTCAACTTTGAGGTCACGTTTGCTCAGTTCGGTCAGCAGATGAACCAGTAGCCAGCTAGTCCCCAATTGGATACCAGTCATCACGAACATAGCGCTGGGTACAAGCAGGAACCATGCCGGTTCATTCCCGTTGGGAACCACAGCGGCAATCACAAACAGTACTGCACCCACCAGGAACATTGCCAGACCGATCGTCCCAAAGCGCTGCTCAATCGGCTGGCGGAAAACCGGTCGCCCAAACAACCCCTGACGAATGGGCCGCCGGTGGAAAAGCGAAACGATGTAATTGAACACCGCACCAGTACTGAATAAATTCACTGCGACAATTGCCAGTGTCATCGCGACAAACAGGAGATTGGCATATTCGCTGCGGTCAGAAACCCCGCTGGATAGGGCGATCGTCCAGGGCAGCAGTGCCAGGATCGCCAGCACAATCGCAGCCATCGACAGGCCGCCAAGGAGACGTACCGGGTTGTACAGCGCCGCTGTCCCCAGGATGCTGAACAGGAAGCGCAGGCCATCGTTGACGACACTCAGTTTGCTCTCGCCATCGCGCTCCTCATATTTGATCGGTACTTCGATCATCTTAATATCTTCGTGAAGCGCGCGGGTGCTCATCACAGGTGTAAAGTTCAAACCATCTGGCAGCGGATAGAGTTTTTCCAGTGTGTCACGTTTGAGGATACGCTGGCCGCTGGCGCTGTCGGTGATCCGCGTGTGAGCGATGACGCTCACCAGCCCGGCGAAAACCGTATTGCCGATGCGGCGGGTAAGTGGCATCTGGCTTTCAATGCCTGCCATACGTGAGCCAATCACGAGATCGGCCTTCTGGTCGACCAGCGCCTTAAACATCTTTGGATAATATTCGGGCGGATAGGTGCCATCAGCATCCATGAACGCGAGGTAATCTCCGGAAGCATGTCGGAAGCCGGTTTTGAGCGCGCCGCCGTAATTGCGATTCTGGCTGTGCTGGATCAGGACCACGCCGCGATCAGCATAGCTGCGCACAATTTCAGCCGTACGGTCCTTAGAGCAGTCATCGACAATAATAAGTTCCAGACCGTCCAGGCCCACATTCTTTAATTCTGGTTCAACAGCCAGCACACGCTCAATGACTTCGGCGACCCCGCCTTCCTCGTTGTATGCTGGAATAACTACGGATAACACATTCTTCATGCTGTTCCGACCCCTCGTGAACAATTACCTTGATGCTTCTAACATGCCACGCGTTGCCTAACGCTTACCTAAATCCGAAGCCTTGCAGAAAGATGTAAGGTGTAAATTTTTTATGAATACCTTTGAGAGCACAAAAAAGACCAGCTTTAGGAGCTGGCCTTACAATTTAAGGGGGTTATGAGCGTAACTGCTCAAGTTCTCCATAGTGTATCTGGGTTGCCACCTGCTGTCGTACCGCGGCAGCCTCACGCCGGTCTTTGACGATTTTGGCAGGTACGCCGACCGCTACGCTGTAAGGTGGCAGACTTTTGGTTACGACCGCGCCCGCGCCGACAATCGAACCTTTGCCGATCGTGACACCATCAACCACAATCACGCCAGAACCGAGCCAGACATCATCTTCAATCGTGATGCCTTCAGCGGTGATACCCTGGTCCTTGATGAACTTGTCTGGATCGTCGTACACATGGTTGACCGCCGCGATCTGTACCTGAGTCCCGGTGTAGACACCATCGCCGATGTGAACACCACCCTGACCGCGAATGCAAGTATATTCACCAAAGAAGCAGTTCTTGCCGGTAAAAATGCCAGCATGAGGTAGGCCGCGATAGTTAAAGGTGTGGAAGATCGTCCCGTGCATCAGGTTGGTTCCCTCGCCGATGGTGATACCACCGGGCAGGGCGTTGAGATACACCTGGCTGTCCAGATAAACCTGCTTGCCCAACCGGATATTCGATGGGGATAGCAGGCGTACATTGTGTTCGATCAGCGGAATGCCATCGGATTTGAGGATCGCTTTGTAAGCGATGCCGCGCAGGCCGATCCCAACCAGACTCGGCAAACCGCCGAGTACAGTCATAATCGACTGTTCCAGAATGTACTGTGGAATGCTGTTCGATTGGCTTTTGAGATAGTATTTCAGTTCTTGAAGGATGCCCATGATGCCAGCTTCCAGTGTTTTACAGGACAATCAATTCTTCAGGCCGCAGCGCCATATGGAAAGAACGGCGCAGACGGGGGGTAGTATCGACATAGTTGCCATGCAGTGTGCTGGTGATGATTTCAGCTGCATCCGCCAGATCACAGGCCGCGCCGACACGCAGCGAATACTGTGATAAGCAGTTATGGAAATATTGTTTCCCACGGCCTGTCATGACCAGGATGCTTTGCGCGCCCACTGCCAGCCCAGCCTGAACATCTGTCCAGGCATCACCGACGATAAAGCTGCGTGTGAGATCAATACCGAATTCGACAGCGGCCTGTTTCAACATACCCGGTGCAGGCTTTCGGCAGTCGCACTGTTCATGGGAATCGTGCGGGCAATAGTAAACTTTGGTGATTTCGCCGCCGGATTCCACGATTTTCTCAACCATGTGCTGGTGAATATCCTCGAT
>JAIOHN010000293.1 GCA_019912985.1 Anaerolineae bacterium
GATGGCATCCGGTCTCCTTACAGGCGCGATGACACGTGAGCGGGTCGCCAACATGCCGCAGGACGATTGGCGGCAGAATAACCGCGAATTTCAGGATCCGCGTATCTCACGCAACCTGGAGTTGGTCGAGCTATTGCGCAAAATTGGTGAGCGCCACCAGCAAACACCCGCAGCAGTCGCAATTGCCTGGACTCTCACACACCCGGCAGTCACGGCGGCCATTGTGGGGGCGCGCCGCCCTGATCAGGTAGATGGCATCATCGGTGGTGGCGAAATCAGCCTGACAGACGAAGATGTGCAGGAGATCGAGGATTTTTTGCAGGCCAATCCCTGACTTGACAGTGATATATTTTCCAAGCATAGTAGTCACTCGATATTGCACACGCTTGGGGCATAGGGAATGAGCACCAGACGCATTTCGACAGTAGGAGTCATTTTTGGCGGGCGCAGTGTAGAGCATGATGTCTCGATCATCACCGCTAATCAGATCATGCGCGCGCTTGATCAAGCCGGTTATGAAGTCGTGCCGATCTATATCAGCCGCGATGGACGCTGGTATACGGGATCGCCGCTGTTAAATGTCAAGAACTTTGAAAATGAGATCATCGGTCACAAAGATTTACAGCCAGTGATATTATCACCAGCCAGCAACCATCACGGCTTAATCCTAAACCCGATTGCCGGGCGTTTTAGCAAGAGTGAGATCAAACGTCTTGATGTCGCTTTCCCGGCAATCCACGGTACGAATGGCGAGGATGGCACGTTACAGGGCTTGCTGGAAATGGCCGATATCCCCTATGTGGGATGCAAGGTGCTGGCTTCAGCCCTTGCCAATGATAAAATCACGACCAAAGCCCTGCTGCGACAGCAGGGCGTTCCGGTTGTTGATGACATCAGCTTCCGGCGCAGTGAATGGCTGGATACGCCAGACCAAGTGATCGAGCGCATCACTGCCTCGCTCCCCTATCCGCTGTTCGTGAAACCAGCAACCACGGGTTCCAGCATCGGCATTGGCCGGGCACAGGATGAAACACTGCTCCGCGCCTCCATCGACATCGCAGCCAGCTTTGACCGCCGTGTTCTGGTTGAAGCCGCTGTCACTAGTGCCACCGAGATCAATTGTGCGGTGATTGGTAACGGAAGCAATATTCGCGTATCGGTACTGGAACAGCCCATTTCCTGGGAAGAATATTTGACCTACGAAGAGAAATATATGCGCGGCTCTGAGGGCATGAAAAGCGCAGACCGCATTATCCCTGCGCCGCTCACACCAGAACTCACACAGCGCATTCAACAGACTGCCATTCAGGCGTTTCAGGCGATTGATGGCTATGGCACAGCCCGCATTGACTTCCTGGTTAAACCGGATGAGGATCTGTTCTATCTGAACGAGATCAACACACTGCCCGGCTCGTTGGCGTTTTATCTGTGGCAGGAAGATGGCATCCCCATGTCCGATTTAGTCAGCCAGTTAGTTGCCTTAGCGCAGGAAGCACACGCAGAAAAACGTCGTAACACCTACGATTACCAAACCGAGTTGCTTAAATTGACCGCTGCGCGTGGCATTAAAGGTGCGAAAGGTGCCAAAGCCGTCTCCAAAAAGCCTAACTCGCCAGCATAGGCCAAAACACATAAAATAAGTTAGCGTTTGCAGCATCAATCTTTGGAGACACCGCTTTGAAAATCCGGCTGTTTGTGAGTGTACTTGCTCTGTGGTTGGGAGCATGTGCGAATCCACCTGCGCCCACCGTGATAGCCTTTGAGCCGACCGCAACGTTGCGTGGAGCGATTGTCCCAACACGGGCGACGCCGCTCCCCACTGATACGCCGATGGTTACAGACACCCAAACAGCTCCCCCTACTGCAACACCAACCGCAAGCGCTACCATCACGCAAACACCCGAACCGACCGAGACGGCGACGATCACTGAAACCGTGACACCAACGGAATCACCCTCCCCGACTAGCACCGTTCCTGAGACTCACACTCTCACACCTACTGAAGCACGCTCCCTGGAGACGCAGCAAATTGCTTACGACGAGACCGTCTCCGGTGAAATCAATAACAGCAATCCTGTCATCGAGTATCACTTTGCAGCCCAGGCAGGTGATTCAATTCAGATTGATCTAGTCGCTACCTCTGGCAATCTGGACCCGCTGCTGAAGCTGTTGGACGCAAATCACCGAGAAATTAATCGCAATGACGATGTGCGCAACGGTGTCCGTGATTCGCGCCTGAACATGCCCACGCTAAGCCCTGGCACCTACACCATCGTGGCAACCCGATTTGGTGAGGAGAACGGCACCTCCTCCGGTGCATTTGAGCTGACGCTCACGTTAGTATCCTCAGCCACCGCACTTGAAGAAACGGTTTTGTCTGGAACGCGCAGCATCGCCTACGGAGACAGCGTGAATGGCACGATCTCGGGCGCAAATTATGAAATCCGTCACACCTTTGAAGGCAATCGAGGGGATGCGATCACCATTGACATGGAGGCGAAAGGCGGCAGCCTGGATCCTTATCTGATCTTGCTGGATACGCAAGGGCAGGAACTGGCTACCAACGATGACCGGACGGCGATTACTCGCGATTCCCAGATTACGGTCAGTTCATTACCAGCGACCGGTACCTACATGATTGTCGCCACCGGTTCAACGGCGAAACAGGAAGCACATCCGGCAGTTTTGAATTACAGCTTTCCAGTGAATAACGAAGTTTATACTTTGCGGCGCTCACGAAACCGGTAGCCTACGCCGTACTCACTGACGATATAAACCGGCAGCTGTGGATTTGGCTCAATTTTTCGCCGGAGGTGAGAAACGTAAATGCGGGGATAATGATGCTCAGTGCGATAGGCTTCCCCCCACACGGTTTCCAGAATCTGCTCAAAGGTGAGCACTTCGTCGCTGTGCATGATGAAAGTCGCCAGCAGCTTGTATTCGGTCGGAGTCAGGCGAATCTCCTGACCCTCAATTTGCACACGCCGCGTTCCTAAATTGACCGAAAGATAATCATCTTCATAGACAAGCGGTTGTTTGCCCTGCATATCAAAACCCGCTCGCCGCAGCAGTGCTTTAATCCGCGCGTGGAGTTCCAGCTTACCAAGCGGCTTGACCATATATTCATCAGCGCCCAGATTAAGCCCCTGGGCGATTTGCGCTTCTGAAACTGCGTGTCCAGTCATAATCAGGATCGGCACATTTGAAATCGTGCGAATTTGTTGGCATATTTCCAACCCATCCGCATCTGGTAGAGCCACATCAATCATGACAAGATCAGGGCTTTTCTCCTGAAATATCTTGAGGCCGAGAGCCCCATTATGAGCAACCAGCGCCTTGTAACCACTTTGCTGCAAATCAATCCGCAGCAGTTGGAGTAAATCGACGTCGTCTTCGATGATTAAGATTGTGGCGGACATCCTTGATCCCGTATTAGCGCAGCGTAAATTTCATTTTATCATGCAACACCACGCTTGGTGATTGTATCAGGCTTATGTTATCCTTGTGCGGTTTTGTACTGGAATTTTACTGGAACACCTGTGCCTTATCAATCAGGCGGCGGACGCAGAAATAACGTACAACTTGGTGTTGGGCGTTCAGTTTGGGCTGGCGCACCTCCGGCCCCCATCTCAGAACGCGCTTTGGACGGTATACCAGGCTGTCTGGCCTGGCTCACCCTCTTACTCTCTGTAGTAGCAGTTATTGCAGTACCGTGGTTCATCCTCATTCTGGCCGCGCTGATCGGTCTGTATTCGGCGGTGCGCTTTTTTTTCGCTGGCATTGCCAATATGCGCGGTTTGCGATTAATCAAAGAGTGGGAAGCCACGGATTGGCGCCAGAAATATGAGGAAGAAGCCCCCTGGGATGCACTGGCGTGGGATGATGTGCATCACATCGTGATTATTCCCAATTACAAAGAAGAGCTTCACACCCTCCGGCAAACGCTTGAGCATTTAGCCAAGCAATACCAGGCCAAGCAGCGGATGACCATCGTCTTAGCCATGGAAGCAGGTGAAGAAGGTTGTGTCGAGAAAGCACAACTGCTGCATGGCGAATATCATCATTGTTTCAAACACTTCTTCTACACGGTGCACCCACGCGGCCTGCCAGGTGAGATGCAGTGTAAATCCGCTAATGAAGCCTGGGCTGGTCGTTGGATCAAGCGCAAGCTGGTGGATGAACTCCATTACAGTATCGACCACATCCTTGTAACCACGATGGACGCGGATTCGATCTGGCATAAAGATCATTTTTATGCGCTGACCTATCTTTTCGCAACGCATTCCGACCGCTACCGGCGGTATTGGCAGGCTCCCATCCGTTATCACACCAATATATGGGATATCAGCCCGCCCATGCGCCTGGTCAACGCCTATTCAACTGCCTTTGAACTGGCTTATCTGGCCGCCCCCTGGTGGGTGCCTATGCCGATGTCCTCTTATACCCTGAGTCTGCGTCTGTTAGACAGCAGCGGCTATTGGGATTCAGACGTCATTGCGGATGAATGGCACATGTTCATCAAGTCGTATTTTGCGCTTGATGGCGAGATCTCACTGGAGCGGATGTTCCTGCCCTTCTCTGCTTACGCC
>JAIOHN010000294.1 GCA_019912985.1 Anaerolineae bacterium
CCTCAGGATTATCACTTAAGGGCGAACGGTGTGATCGCATAAACACAAGATACAGGAGAATAAAACCCTATGGCTTCCTCAGTGACCATGAAGTCGCTACTGGAAACGGGTGTTCATTTCGGGCATCGTACGCCGAAATGGAATCCCAAAATGAAACCCTACATCTTTGCCGAACGCAACGGCATCCACATCATTGACCTGCAACAGACGATTGTCAACCTGAACGAATATTATGACATGGTGCGTGACATCGTGGTCGGTGGCGGCACGATTATGTTCGTCGGCACCAAACGTCAGGCGCAGGAGACCATTGCCCGCGAAGCTGAACGCTGCCACATGCCCTACGTCAACCATCGTTGGCTGGGCGGCACACTCACCAACTGGCGCACCATCCGTGACCGGATTGAAACGCTGAAGAAACTCGAGCGCCGCCAGAGCGAGGGCGAGTTCGACCTGCTGCCCAAAAAAGAAGCGTTGATGCTCTCACGTAAGATTGAGAAGCTGCAACTGCGTCTGGGTGGTATTCGCGACATGAAGCGTCTGCCACAGATTATCCTCGTGGTGGACACCTTGCGCGAAGCAACCGCAGTGAAAGAAGCCAACATCATGAACATTCCGCTGCTGGCGCTGGCGGATACCAACAGCGACCCGGATGATATTGATTACATCATCCCAGCGAATGATGATGCGGTGCGCGCGATTAAGCTGGTAGTCAGTGCCTTTGCCGACGCCGTGCTGGAAGGCCAGGCGATGCGTAAAGCCGAAGATGAAGGCGTGGACGAAGATGCCGATGAACCGGATTACTCGGCTTACGCTTACGAAGAAGAAGACGAAGAAGACGATGAGCAGTATCTGGGCGCATCTACACTGGCTAAACTGCGGGACTCCAACCTGTTCGAAGACGAAGATGAAGACGACGAAGAGTAAGGTGTAACAATGGCAATCACAGCCCAAATGGTTAAGGAACTTCGCGAAGTGACCGGCGCTGGTCCGTTGGACTGCAAGAAGGCGCTGGAAGCCAACGACGGAAACATGGAAAAGGCGATCGATTTCCTGCGCGAGAAAGGTCTGGCGAAAGCCGCCAAGAAACTGAGCGCGGGCCGTGTCATGAATGAAGGGGTTATCCAGGTTTATCAGCACCACAACAAGCGCCTGGGCGTGCTGGTTGAGGTGAACTGCGAGACGGACTTCGTCGCCAACACGGATGCCTTCCAGACATTTGCTCGCAATGTGTCGCTGCACGTCGCCAACCTGGCACCAGAATATGTCAAGCGCGAGGATGTGCCGGACGCCGTGATCCAGGCAGAGCGCGATCTGCAGCTGCGCCGGGCGATTGAAGAAGGCAAGCCTGCCAATGTCGCAGAGAAGATCGTAGAAGGCCGCATGAACAAGTTCTTCGAGGAAATTGTTCTGATGGAGCAGCCTTTCATCATGGATGACAGCAAATCGATCAGCCAGCTGCTGGCTGAAACCGTGGCTGAGGTGGGAGAGAGTATCGAAATCCGCCGCTTCGCACGTTTTGCGCTGGGTGAGAGTGGTGACGACGGCGCTAATGCCTAAGCCCACCAACTTCCCGAAACATCACCCGTATTAACACACTACAGAGGGATTAGCATTCGCTAATCCCTCTTTTCTTGTCTATCACACTAGAAAAGAGGGAGTATGGACAATCAAAAGCCTATCTATGATCGGATTGTGCTGAAGCTCAGCGGTGAAGCGCTGGCAGGTCCACAGGGTTATGGCATTGACCCTGATCGTGCGGAAAAGATTGCGGCCAAAGTCAAGCAAATCCACGATTTAGGGGTGCAGGTCGTCATCGTTATTGGTGCGGGTAATCTGTGGCGCGGCGAGATGGGGGTCAGCCGGGGGATGGACCAGACGACCGCTGACCATATGGGCATGATCGCAACGGTGATGAACGGCCTGGCGCTGCGAGATGCACTAGAGCGGATGGAGGTCATCACACGCGTGCAGACAGCTGTCCCCATGAATGCAGTTGCCGAGCCTTACATCCGCCTGCGTGCGATCCGCCACCTGGAAAAAGGGCGCGTGGTGATTATCTCCGGCGGTATGGGCAACCCTTATTTTACGACGGATACGCCGGCGGCCCTGCGCGCGTTGGAGACCAAAGCTGATATTCTCATCAAAGCGACGAAGGTCAACGGCGTTTACTCCGCTGACCCCAAGAAAGTGCCCGACGCGACCCGTTATGATCGCCTGACATACCAGCAGGTGCTGGATGGCAAGCTGAACGTCATGGACATGACCGCTTTTACACTGTGCCAGGAAAACAACATGCCGATTATGGTCGTCAATTTCTTCGAGGACAATGACCTGCTCAAGGCCGTGCTGGGTGATCACAGCGTGGGCACGCTAATTAATTGAGCGCCGGGCTTCCACATACAATGTCTGGGTGATCGGTATCACACTGTTTGGAAGTGTGATGTCTAATTGGATGGGCTGGCTTTCACCGGCAGCCAGCCCGTTGTCTGTGCGGCTGGCCCGGTACGCCACCACCTGCTTTTGGAGATCGTAAAATGTCAGGACGATATGGATGGGTTCGGTAGCGGTCTCGGTCGGGTTAATGATAACTCCCTGGAGCCGGTAGCGGTCACCGCTGCGGATCAATTCAACATCCTCTACCAGCAATGGCGCATAGCGCGAGGCATCTTGTGCGGGATAGCCGTCCTCAAGGCTGGCAATGGCCTGGTATTGTGCTTCCCAACTC
>JAIOHN010000295.1 GCA_019912985.1 Anaerolineae bacterium
AACCATAATTATCGACTGCCAGAACTGTACCGCTTACGATCTCACCACGTTCTGGCTCTTTTTGGGCAAAAGAAGCTTCCAACAGCGCGGCGAAATCCATATCGTCGGATATTGTCTCCAACGAACTCTCAATGTGCATAAGTTAACTAGCCCCCAAGGGTAAAATTTTGATCATTCAGACTGGAATAGGACATGCAAAAACCCGGCTAACCCTTCAAACACCGAGTTACCGAGTGCATCTGCCTATCGGTGGTGCGGGGTAATCAACGCAATGTTGACGCAGCGCCGGGGTAAGGTTCCCCCCTATCTGAAAGATCAAGGCAGAATTATACTGGTTAGGAATTTGTTTGTCAATAAAGATCTGGGCCGCGAAATATTAGGCTTCCGTTGTTTCTTCAGCCGAGGCATCATCTGCTGGCTCACTTGGCTCACTGCCAGATTCCTCTTCTGCGCCCGTGCCATTTTCACTCGCGATATCCGTACCCCAACGCTGCGTAAAACCTACCCGCCGTTTCTCCGGCTCCAGGTGGCTGATGCGCAGGCTCAGGCGGTCACCTTTCTTGACATAAGAATGCGGCTCCTTGAGCGAACCATCTCCCATTTCGCTTAGATGGAGCAGTCCTTCCAGGCCATCATCCAGCGCGACAAACGCGCCAAAGTCCACTACGTTCGTCACCGTACCCTCAACCAGTTGGCCTTCGTGATAACGCTGTGCGGCATCTTCCCACGGATCATTCAGCAAGCGTTTGCGACTTAACGCAATCCGGTTCGATTCACGATCCAGGTTAAGCACATAGACTTCGATCTCCTGACCCACGCGCAGAACATCACGCGGGTGATCGACCCGGTGCCATGCCAGTTCGCTGACGTGGATAAGCCCATCGGCCCCGCCTAGGTTGACGAATGCGCCAAAGTCACGCAGACCAGTAACCGTACCCATCACGCGATCGCCCTCTTGCAGCTCTTCGAGCAAACGGGCTTTCTGCTGAGCACGCCATTCCTTCTGCGCCTCGCGTTCGCTAAAAATCAAGCGACGGCGGTCCTGATCGACCTCAATCACCTTGACCACCAGCTCTTTATCGCGCAGTTCGTCCCAGTTTGCACGATCGCTGGAATAATTCATGGAGACCAGATGCGAACTGGGGATAAAGCCTTCAAGCCGGTTCCAGCGCACCAGGATACCACCCCGATTGTGACCAACCACGTTGACTGGTACCACTTCTTCGCTTTGCAGCAGTCCGCGCGCTTTTTCCCAATCGTATTGCTGCAAACCCATATTGATCGAGACGATAAGGTTATCGTCCTGATCGCGAGGGTTGAGCACGTAAACCGGGACTTCTGCACCCACTTCCAGCGAACGCTTCACACTCGAATCCAGGCGTTCAATATCCTGGTTAGGCACAATGCCGTCCCGTTTTGCCCCCAGATCAACGATAATTTCGCGTTCATCAATCTGAAGAATAGTTGCGTTGCGAATTTCACCGCGTCGCGGCGGAGAATACGAAAACGATGCTTCCAGTAATTCTCTGAACTCTGCCCCGTAATCAATATCTCTCGCGTCAGAATTTGAAAAACTCATGTAATCTACCGCCTTATGGAGAAAGTAATCGCCCAAAACTCAAGGGGAAAGATTGTGGCTGTCAATCCTTCGCAAGTTCTGTCTCTAGCTGAGCCAGCCAACCAATCTCGGCTTCAAACTGAGACAGTGCGTACTGAATCACCCATCTACGGCCCCGATTAGAGTTCAGTTGGCTATCTTTTCGCAGAGTCTCGATTTGTGCCTCGGTTTCACTGCGCCGCCGGGTAAGTAGATCATGAAGCAAGTCTGCGGACCTATCATCCGACAGATTCAGCTTCAGCAAGAACTCCCGTCTCATCTGATCTGCTAACGGTGGCTTTTCAGCCACACCAGCAGTTCCTCGCGCCCGCTCTGGGTAATGCTGTACACTTTCTTAGAAGGGTAAGCCGTTTGCAGAATTTCCTGCACCCCGACCGCACCTTCGGCCAACAACTGATGCAGGGTAGGATATAAAGTCCCATAACCGGCATTCGTTGCCGCACTCAGCGAAAGACGAACGTGCTTTTTGATGTCTTAGCCCGACATCTCACGTTCCATCAATAATCCTAGTACCGAATATCTAGGGGGCGTAATTACAAAATATACTCTAATCTTACGCTTAGAGTATATCGCTTAGATCTACGTCGCCACAAGAAACAGAATGGTTTTTACTGGTAAGAACCTTAAAGCCCATTCTATTTTATACTAGGAGTTTACGCCAGTAAAACATTATAACAGAAAAAAATTAAAAACAGTATAGAAATAAACCTTAATTAATCTCCGGTTCACCTAAGGGCAAATCTCTTAAGCCACGATCAATTTCCCATGGATACACAATATAGGAATCTGTCACCGCCGCATAAAAGTCAGGTTCAAGGTGGTTGAATAGAGAACGATATGGGTTGTAATGCATCACACACGTGACAGGCTCTGCACCAGCCTTTTCCACGCGACTGCGCACCGCTGTACTGGTGCGGCCACTCCCCCACACATCGTCCACGATCAACGTCCGCCGATCACGCAGGAGTGCTGTATCGGGAAACTGCAAGAACGTGGGCCATGCCATCAGCCCGGCGCTTGCGGTCGCCGGAAAGTCTACCGCAGCAGTCAACAGATGCTTCACATCCAGCGCCTCTGCCAGCAGCCCACCAGGAATAATTCCACCGCGTGTGATCAACAAGACCGCGTCAAATGTCCCGGCGGCCCGCAGGCGCGGCAGCAGCAGGTCTATTAACCGATCCACATCTGCCCAACTCAATACTTCGTGTTTCATCGGCCCCTTCAAATAGTCACTCCTACTTTGAGATTTTCGTCTATTATATGTTACTTACTACAATTTTTCAGCTATGCTTTTTGCCTGGGTGAAATGCAGCAGATAATCCGGCCCGCCTGCTTTGCTATCAGTACCGCTCATGTTAAAGCCGCCAAATGGATGCACGCCCACCAGCGCCCCGGTGCACTTGCGATTGAAATAGAGATTGCCGACATGGAATTCATGTCGTGCGCGCTCCAATCGGGCGCTGTCGCGGCTGTAGACTGCGCCAGTTAACCCATATTCTGTACCATTGGCGATTTTCAGCGCGTCATCATAATCGCGCGCCCGGATCAACGTCAGCACCGGCCCGAAAATCTCCTCCTGGGCAATGCGTGCATCCGGCGGCACATCGCCGAAAATCGTCGGCTCAATGAAGTACCCGCCACCCTCACTCGACCAACGTTTCCCGCCCAGCAGCAGCTTGCCTTCCTGCGT
>JAIOHN010000296.1 GCA_019912985.1 Anaerolineae bacterium
CCAGCACACTGGTCAGTGCGATCACTTCCGTATCCGGCATTTCCTGCCGGATCGTGCGGGTCGCATCAATCCCATTCATCCCCGGCATAAGCAGGTCCATCAGGATCACATCCGGTTGAAGCTGCCGCGCCATCTCAATTGCCTGCAGACCGTTGGCTGCCTCGCCGATCACTTCAAACTCAGTTTCACTTTTCAGGAACATTTTGAGTCCCTGACGGACGACCGCGTGATCGTCTACGAGCAACAAACGAATAACCATCACCAATTCCTTAGCTATAAAGATTCTGCCGTTGAGCATAATCATGCCCCTTCTTTGCGGCAAGCGTATCGGTCAAAAGTCGGAGATTTGACCCGCCACAGGTCTGGATTTGAAATCTGTCGGAGGACGCAAGACGCCACTGGCCTGCTCGTGGTTAGATGGAGACATCAACGACGAGGAGAAAATTTGAAAATGTCGATCAACATGCCTTACGCAATTGCATCCATCGAAGAACTGAAATCGAACATTGAAGGCGCGGTGATTTGTCCTGGCGATGCCAATTACGACAGCGCGCGCATGGCCTGGAATCTGAGTTACGAACACCGTCCCGCCGTGATCATCGTCGCCGCCAATGCAGGTGACGTGGCGAACGCTGTCCTTTATGCGCAGAATGCGGAACTGAGCGTCGCAGTGCAGGCCACCGGCCACGGCGTCATTTTGCCAGCGGATGATGCCATGCTCATCGTCACAGCGGAGATGACTGCTGTCCGCGTCGATGCCCAGACACAAACCGCCTGGGTGGAAGCCGGTGCCAAATGGGGTGCCGTGCTGGAAAAAGCGCAGGAAGTCGGCCTGGCTCCCCTGCTGGGTTCATCACCTGATGTCGGTGCCGTGGGCTATACCCTGGGCGGCGGCATGGGCTGGCTGGTCCGTAATATGGGATGTCCGCCGACAGCGTGCTTTACTTCGATGTCATTACGGCAGACGGACGGATGCTGCGGGTAAGCGAAAGCGAAAACAGCGACCTCTTCTGGGGGATGCGCGGCGGTGGTGGTGGTTTCGCCATTGTGACTGCGATGTGCATTCGCCTCTACCCGGTCACAACGGTCTATGGCGGCAGCCTGATCTACCCGGCGGCGCAGGCCAAAGAGGTCTTCCAGTTCTATCGCGATTGGATCCTCTGGCTGCCTGCCGAGTGGACGACTTCCATCGCCATCATGAACTTCCCGCCGATCCCCGAAGTGCCGGAGATGCTGCGCGGCCAGTCGGTGGTGATGGTGAACGGCTGCTACTGTGGTGATGCGGCTGTCGGTCGGATGATGCTGCAAAGCTGGCTCGATTGGACGCCCGCGATTGCCAATACTTTCCACCCGATGCCCTTCAGCGAAGTCTCGGTCATCAGCAACGACCCATTGGACCCGATGCCCGGACTCAGCAGCGGTGGTTGGCTGGCTGACCTGGACAACGAGACGATTGACCTGCTCATCCAGTATGGTGTGCCGCAGGAAGGTCCTGCCCCACTGGTGAAGGTCGAAGTTCGCCAGACCGGTGGCGCGATCAGCAACGTAAACGCCAGCGCGAATGCCTTCAGCCATCGTGAGTCGCCGCTGGTGCTCAGCCTGATTGGTGTCACACCGACACCGGAAATTCACCAGCAGGTTAGCGCTTATGTGGCCGCGCTCAAGGGTGCGCTCGAAGCGCATATGACCGGGATTTACCCGAACTTTGTTGAAGGCCACGAGGCGCACAACCGCACCCAGGACGCCTTCGCGGCGGAAAAACTGGAGCGGCTGACCGCCCTCAAGACCAAGTACGACCCTGAAAATCTGTTCCGCTTCGGTTACAAAATCACGCCGAAGCAGGGCATGCTGAACTAAGCAAACCCAAGCTACTCCCACATAAGTCCCTGGTGGCAAACGCCACCGGGGATTTTTTTATGGGCAGATGTAACCAGCTACCGCCCAAAATCCGCTACTGTGTGAACCAATCGAGCGCATTCTGCAAAAACACAGAACTGCCGCCATTGGTCCACCCCCGATAAGATAGAGTAACAGTTGCTCCCAAAGTACAATCAATATGAGGAGGAGTATAAGATGAGTGATTTCTACATATTGGCATTGCTAAAAGAGGATGTTCCTATCATAGATGTTGATAGTTTCCGTGATGAGTTGGGCTCAGTTTGGGATTTGCTTAACATAAGGGAACTGGATAGTAATGAGCATGAGATACTAGCGTGGGACATGGATATTGATGGCTCAGTCGTGACTTGTCATTTAGGCAATGATAGAAACTCAATATCGCTCGATGGCGCCATCAAGCCTATAGCGAAGTTCGCAGTTTGGTACAAAAAGCATATAGTCCATGAATATCTGCTCTCACTGTTTGAACAGAGTTATCAGCATGGTACTATGGAAATCACTGATATAACTACAGAAAAAGAGATTGTTGAAGTCTTCTGGTCTTAGTCTCTGTGGAAACAAAAAAGCGCCGGGCAGAGTGGAGATCGCCGGGCGCATCAGATGAGCCGTAAATGGTGCGGGGTCATACGAGGGATGGGCTGCTGGCAGGCTGGCGTTGGCGCTGGAGGTAGGAATCAAGCTGCGCCATGTTCTGCGTCACCACCTGCCCGATCAACCGATTCATCAGCAGACGTTCCAGCAGGCGGCCCACTGGTCCCAGGACTGGCAGCAGATGGTAATCGAAGGTCATGGTGAGGCGGGTTGCCTCGGCGACTGGCATCAGACTCAGGGTCAGGCTGGTCGGAAGGGTCGCGGATTTCGACTCGTGTACCTGGAAGGTCATCGGCTCAAAGGCGGTTACGTGCCAGGGGGTTTCCTGCAGGAATGGCCCCAGACGATTGTAGTCGATATAGATCGTGCCGAGGCCATAGGGTCCCTCGGTCGTAATTTCCGAGTTTTCCAGCCCTACCACCCATTCCGGTGTGTGGGCAATATCATTCAGCGTGTCCCACACCACGGCAACCGGGGCGTGGATGATGCTTGATTTTTCAACGTGTCCCATTGTGCATTTCCTTTTCTGGCGCAGACGCGCCGTTTACAGCGTCATCATGTAGGCGATCAGGTCATTGAGCTCGTCTTCGCTAAAGACCTTGCCCCAGTTTTTCGGCATCACGTCGGGGTAATCCTCGACGACATAGGTGCTCGGTTCCAAAATCGACATGCGCACGTAATCAGGCGCACTTTCACCGGCAATCCGCTGGCCCGCACGGGTGGAGATGTGCAGCAGCCCCGGCCCGACCAGCCGTTCTTCCGAATCGACCCGGTGGCAGGTCGAGCAGGCGATACCGGCGACCGGTTGGAAAGTGCTGAACAGCTCCGCGCCTTTGACCGGGTCACCACTCACCACAGGGGTCGCCGTGACAGGCGACGGTAACATATTGCTCACTTCAATCTCTGAGATCGGTTTGGCAATGGTGCCACAGGCGGCCAGCAGAAATGCCGCCACGATCACCCAATGCTGCGGTTTCATGAGGCTTGCTCCGTCATGATCTGCTGGATGCTAGAAACCATTACCTCCGGCTTGGTGCCGTAGAAGTAGACCAGCCGCAGGTAGCCATCAGGATCCACCAGGAAGGAGGGCGAAGTGTGCTCGACAAAGTAATCCTCATCGTCGTGATGATGCTCAGCGGTATCGTCGTCATGCGAATGACCGACATTCACCTGCTTATCCGCGCTAAAGCTCAGGCCATAATCCGTGCCAATCTCGCGCATGATCTCTTCACCACCGGTCAGGCCAATGAAGTCCGCGTCAAACATCGACAGGTATTTCGCCATCACTTCAGGCGTGTCGCGTGCGCCATCCACACTGATGAATACGAAGGCCACATCCTCAGCCCGTGCGCCCAGTTGACTCTTCACGCGCCGGTAATCGGCCAGCGTGGTCGGGCAAATATCGGGGCAGTGGGTATAGCCGAAGAACAGCAGCACGCTGCGTCCACGAAAATCGCTGAGGCTCACCGGGTCGCCCGTGTGGCTGGTCAGCGTGAAGTCGGGCAGGAGATAAGGCGGCGTGACGACCGCTGCCCCGCCTGTGTCGGCGGTTTGTGGCGCGGGCTGCTGCATGAGTGATGGGGCGATCTTCATCGCCAACTGGTAACTGGCGAATGCGACGACCAGGATCACACCGACCAGCAGAGCAGAGGGAATGCGTGTCATTTGATTGCGGGATAATCTGATAAACATGATGTTCTCTCCTCCAGGTCATAAAAATGCGGGCTGCAACCGTGATGATTGCAGCCCGGTATTCACTTACGCGGCAGGCTGGACAACCACCGTACCGTTCATCGCAGGGTGAATATTGCAGGTGTAGGAGTACACCCCTGGTTCGGTAAAGGTCAGCGTGTAGGACTGGCCCGGTTCGATGATGCCACTGGCGAAGGCTTCGCCGAGTGCGATCGCCGACTCACTGGGGGTCAGCGGCAGCAGTGTGGGGCCCATCGCCAGGATTGGCGGCTGGCCTTCGACCTCGATTGGCGCGACATCCTGACCGCGCACTGGAGGCCAGCCCACAAGATGTGGCTCGACACTATCGGCGGGGTTGGTCCAGGTTACGCTTTCACCAGCCTTGATGACCGTGGTGAAGGGGAAAAGCTCGTTGATGGTTGCACGGCCTGTCCCGCCACTGCCAAGCTGAACCTGATGTGGGTCTGCCTGGGCAATCGCCTGATTCTCGAGTTCCAGCAGGGTCACGGAGGCTGCGCCAATGGTCGCGCCGAGTTCACCAGCACCCTGAAGGGTAGTCTGGCTCGGCGAAGGGATGGTCACGTCATCGGCAACCACGGTCACGGTACCGGCCATACCAGGATGAATATCACACAGATAGGAATAAGTACCGGGTTCCAGGTCAATCACCAGTGAGAACGGTGGTGCACCCTCTACGGGCAGGCCGCTGTTGGCATCCCCACCCTGATAGGCAGCATTCGTCTCAATGGTCGGGAAGGCAATCGCCGAGTTCAGCAGCGGCATCATCTGGCCGTTGACCTCAGACATTACCACCAATGGCTGCGGTTCATTTTCGAAATGAATGTTGTGGAAACCGGTGACGACCCAGGTGATGGAGTCACCGCGATGCACCTGAAGCGACTGCGGCGCGAACGCCAGCACCTCGACGTTGCCCGGTCCATGACCGCCAGCCATTACGGTGAAGGCCTGCGGTTCGGCATCCTGCGCCATGAGTTGGCTGCTAAAAAGGCCAGCGGCGGCACCGAACATCACGGCGGCTGCCAGCACCCACTTGAAATACTTACGCATAATCACTTTCCTCCTTGGATGTGCGTACGAGAGTGAGGACTGCATTCCCGGAATTGCCCATTCACTGGAAGCGATATCATCACTATCCATAATGTATGACTGAATGTTTTTCTATTCATCTGGCCGAGGGATGAAGCGGATCTCCGTCTAAAGACGGAGTAAGGCGGCTCAAAATAGAACTTCGTAGGAGGGATGCACGCGCTCAGACCGAGCAGCGCGAATGAGATTGCCCTCTTGACAGGTGAACCGATATATAATAATTTATATATAGTATTTTATATATCCAAGTGAGTATATGCTGAAATTTATCCTTCTCGGTTTTTTGAGCTACCGACCGCTTTCCGGCTACGACATCGAACACTGGATGCGGGTCTCCACCGGTCATTTCTGGCATGTGAAGCTGAGCCAGATTTATACCACCCTGAAGAAGTTGGAAGCGGAGGGTCTCGTCCGGTCTGAGATCGAACCACAGGCGGACCGCCCTGACCGGCGCGTCTACACCCTCACCGATGCAGGCATGGTCGAGCTGGATCAATGGCGCTCAGAAATGCTGGTCGAGATGGACAGCAAAAAAGATACGCTGCTGCTGAAAGTCTTTTTCGCCTCACCGGATGCATCTCAAAAAGAAAGCCTGCTGGCCCAGCTTCGGCTGCAGCTCGACCTCCACCAGAAGCAGAAGCAGCGCTATGAAGAGGAAACGCCGGAGGCAATCGCCGGATTTATCGAAAGACAGCCGGAACTCGCGCCGCACAGCAAGTTATGGGATCTCACCCGGCGTTATGGCGTGCTGTATGAAGAAGGCTATATCCAATGGCTGCAAGAGGCCATTCAAATGATCGAAAACGAGCTGTAGGGAGAACAGCGCATGTACCAGTGGATCGCCAAAAGACAGATTCGCAAGGGGTTCGCGCAGATCAGCGCCGGGGATTTTGACACCGTGTTGAAGCTTTTCGCGGACGATGTGCATTTCACATTCGCGGGTGATCATGCGCTCGGTGCGGATGTGCATCAGCGTGAAGGCGCATGCGAGTGGTTCGCGCGGGTGGGGAGGATCTTTCCGGGGCTAAAGCTGGAGGCGGAGCAGATTTTCGTCGCCGGGCCGCCCTGGGATATGGTGATCACGACCCGCTTTCATGTCCACGATACCCTGCCCGACCAGACAACATATGACAATCACGGGGTACAGATCGTGCGCATCCGTCTCGGCCAGGTGGTTGAAGATCACCTGCTAGAGGACACGCTGGTGCTGCAGAAGGTGCTGACGTATCTATCTGCACTTGGGCAAACAGAAGCAGACGCCCCTCCGCTGGCCGATCACCCAGGCCCCCAAACCACCCCACTCCAGGTCACGTATCCCTGATTCTGTCACGAGGAACCCTATGAATTATCTCAATCGCGCCAATCTGAGGCTGCTTGGCCTTTCCTTTCTGCTCGCCGTGATTTTGTCGCTGCCCTTTCCCTTTTACACTCGCCAGTGGCATAAGTTCATGCATGTCGTGGGAGCAGTGCTGTTCATCGGCAATATCGTCGTCACTGCCGCCTGGATGTTCCTGGCGGAGCGCACCCAAAAGCCCGCTGTTGTCCACTTCGCCGCCAAAGCCGTCAATCAGGCGGACCTCCTTTTCACGATTCCGGGTGTGCTGCTTATTTTTATCAACGGCCTCATTCTGGCACCGGCATTTGGCGGCGGCAACATCCTGGGCGCGAGCTGGGTCGTCGTCGCGCTGATTCTGCTTGCGCTCTCCGGGATAGTGTGGGGCGGTTTTCTGCTGCGCTACCAGCACCAACTGGTGCAGCTCAGCGCAAGCGGGGAAAATCTTTCCCCGGCATTTGCGGCGGTATTTCGCAGGTGGGTGATCTGGGGTGTGATTGCCACCATCCTGCCGATCTTCTCGCTCGTCCTGATGGTGTTCAAGCCCACACTCTGGGGATAGAGAATCAGGCAGCCATCCACAACAAACGCCCGGTTGGAGCCGGGCGTTTTTGATTCTTCGGAGATAACGGCACTGTCGTTATGCGAGTTTTTCGAGCAGGTGCGATGGATCAACCGTCGTCAGACCGTGATTGGTCTTTTCCCAGTAGAAGGGCTTGGTAATCAACTGGTAGAGCGCGATATAGGCGGCAATCGAATGCAGCACCCAGTAAAACGGATTGGTGATGCTGTAGAGCAGCAGTCGATCCCGGCTGCGACGCAGGGCGGCCGTCGTATTGAGCAGGATGGCGGAGAGATTGCCCACAATCAGGCTAAACATGGCGAAGTTCCACACCCAACCCTGAAACAGGTTTGACATCCACGCGGGTTGGAAAAGTATCCAGATCAGAAACATCCCCCACATGATCGGATTGATCAGGCAAATCCAGACGGTCCCGCCGATGAAAAACTGGTAGCTCAGCCAGTCCTTGAGGCCCAGCTGACGCAGCAGTTGCAGGGGACGGCGATTATGCACCAGCCAGGTCTGCATGTAGCCTTTAATCCAGCGGCTGCGCTGTCGCAACCAGTTCACAGTCTCCTTGTTGGCTTCCTCGTAGGTCGTGGAGTCGATGACCCCCACCCGGTATCCCTGGGCAGAGGCGCGAATACCCAGGTCAGCATCCTCGGTCACGTTGAACGGGTCCCAGGCACCCAGCGCGATGAGTTTATCCAGCTTGAAGTGGTTGCTGGTCCCACCCAGGGGGATCGGCAGCTTGAAACGATCCAGGCCGGGCAGCAGGTAGTCAAACCAGTAGGTGTACTCCAGGGTAAACATCCCTGTCAGATAGTTTTCGTGACTGTTGAAATAATTGAGGCGTGCCTGGACACAGATCAAATCATCGCCGCCGGTCTGGAAAGCCGCGACTGCTTTTCTTAGTTGATCGGATTCGGGGATGTCCTCGGCGTCGTAGATCGTCACATATTCGCCCCGGCAGAAGTTCAGGCCGTAATTGCAGGCTTTGGGCTTTGTCCGTGGCTCACTGGCCGGTACCCGGATAAAGCGGAAGAAGCTGGGTGGGTTGGCCGCTTTTGCGCTGGCGATGGTTTCGTGATCATCTTCTTCCATCAGCAGCAGCACGTCCAATTTCTCACGGGGGTAATCAATCCGCGAAAGTGCTTTCAACAAGCGCGGCACCACTTCCGGTTCCTTGTATACCGGGACCAGAATGCTGTAGATCGGCAGTTCGGCGTCATCCAAGCGCTTGAGATAGGATTTCATCTCGTGGGTATCGTGTTTGAACCACGACCCTACACTTAACATGAGCTTGTACAGGATGCCACAGACATACAAGGTGCTGATGACCACCACCAGCGATCTGGCAGTACCCCAAAAGTTTATCGCCAGGCCCACGATGACCAGCGCAAACATCGTCAAAAAGACGACCTTCTGCGCGCGGGTGATGACCTTGAAAGCCGATTGACCAGGATTGTCCTCGCGCAGTTGGTTGATGGCCTTTGTCGAAAACTTTTCACGGAAGACGGTGTTGATGATCTTCTTCACCTGGATTTCCGTGCTGATCACATAGACAATCCGCATCTCAGGCAGCACTTCATGGATGGCATCTTCCAGGCCAGGCTCATCCGGGTCCACTGCCATCACCACCACAAAGTCATAAACATGCTGCAACGGGCAGAACAACTTGCGCACCATGACCGCAGGCGAAAACTGACGGATCAAGTCCCCGTCAAAGGTCATTTCACTTTCGTTAGCAATATCTTCCACGTAAGGTGCATGGGTGATGTCCGCCAGTGTCTCGGCGTAGTCATTTACATCAATGAAGCCCATCGCGCCCAGAATCGACAGCAGCGGTGTCCGGTGATTCTCACGAATCTCCAGCGCACGCTGAGCATCCTTCATATCAATTTGCTGTTTATGAAGTAGGTTGACCAGCACTTCCTGCTCACGGGGGTTGAGCATATCGAAGCGTGTCAGGTAGTCAAAATTATCCGCAATCTGCATTTCCACCAGTAATCTGTTCTTCCTCTACGCCACGAACATCCTTATTGTAGGTTTATCGGTCGCGGAATAGACTTAAGAATTGACAAATGGTGAATTTTTACTGCACAGTTTATACAAAATTCATTTTATTGGCCGGAGATCCAAATAAAAAACCGGCAGAGGTGATCACCCCTGCCGGTTAGACCGTATCAATAAGCGTTAGTTTTCGACTTTTACGCCGCGCCAGAACGCGACATGATCCTTGATCTGACTGGCGGCATCTTTTGGAGTGGGATAGTACCAGGCCGCGTCTTTGTTGATTTCGCCGTTGACCTCAACACTGTAGTAACTGGCGACCCCTTTCCAGGGGCAGGTCGTGTGCGCTCTGCTATCCTTCAAGTACTCCCAGTGAACTGACTCCGGCGGGAAGTAGTGATTGCCTTCCACCATCTCTGTCTGGTCACTCTCCGCCAGCACGACTCCCTTCCAGATTGCTTTTGCCATCAGAAAAGCCCCTCCATGATTCCATCACCGTAAGATTGTTTTTAGAGTCATTCCCTGGGACTATTCTTACAGTTCCTCACCAAGTATTAAGCCAAGCGTACCGCCGTCCGTTTACGCCAGCTGCTTGACTGCATCGACCAACCCCAGGATGTAGCCAGTGGCGTGGGCATGACCACGATGGTTCCAGTCGCTGTCGTCAATCATGTGCGCCACATGGTCGTCAATAATGAAGCCATCGAAGCCCACCTCGTGCAGGGTTTTCATGGCCTCTACGACATTCATATTGCCTTCGCCGAGGAAGCATTCCTCAAAATTGGGGACGGTTCCCTTGACATCGCGGAAGTGGACATAGAACAGCTTGCCACGCTCACCGAAATAGCGCATGGCGTCGAGCACACCCTGATTAGTTTCGGAATCGCTGTAGTACATCTCGGAGAAGCAGCCCATGCA
>JAIOHN010000297.1 GCA_019912985.1 Anaerolineae bacterium
GATGCGACCATCATTGAACAAAGTGGTGAAGGTACTACTCTAGCGGAGGTACTATCCGGCGCAAGCGCCGTAATTCTGATTGATGCAGTTGTTTCGGGAGCTGCGCCGGGTACACTACTTCGTTTTGACGCAAACCAACAGTCGCTTCCGGCGCATTTCTTCGCCCATTCGACTCACGCCTTCGGTGTTGCAGAAGCCATCGAACTGGCACGAGCTTTTAATGATCTGCCACCGAGATGCCTGATCTTCGGCATCGAAGGCGCATGTTTCGAGTGGGGAACGGGTTTGACTCAAAGCGTTGAACAAGCAGGAGATCAGCTTGTAGTCTGTCTTGCCCAGGCGATCAAAGACCACACGTTAGCAGTTTCACTGCCTTGCGGGTAGTCTGAGGAAGATAAACTGCTACTTTGTGTGTGCCTACTCAGAAGAGTTGGATTCAAGCATGTTGGTCTGCCGTGTGAGCAAATCACGCAGCAGCTGCCGCATCATATCCAACACATCAATGATTTGCTCATTGGCTAGATGATAAATCACAGAAGTTCCATCACGTTCGCTTGTGACCAGACCCCGTTGTTTGAGAATCGCCAGATGGCGGGACACAGTAGGCTGTGGTACATCAAGCGCCTCTGCAATAGCCGTTACATGGTGGGGCGCTTCGTGAAGCAGATACATAATCTGGATCCGTTTGGGATCCCCCAGTGCGTTACAAATATTGCTATGGAGAACATTAAGCTCATCCATGTTTGGGATCGTCATATATCCCTCCATGTAATCGGATAATCGGGTACATCCATAGTATATCTCATGTGGGTAGACTATGGGCGAAGCGAGTACATTAATCTATTGTGGCAAACGACACTCTATTTGTCGAAAGGCACAAGAAGCAAAAATCGTGGACAGTTGCCTGACCACGATTATGACAGATCAACGACCAATCATTTTATTGGTCGTTTCGCTTATACACGGATGATACTGGGAAGCACCACCGGGCGCGATTGTGTCTCACGATAGAAGAAGTTCTGAAGCGTGTCACGAATGCTTTCATGAGCCACTTTCTTGCCACGCTTGAACTCGCGTCTAATTTCTTTCTGTGCAGCCTGAAGCAAATCACTCGTTCCATTGACTGGCACAAAGCCGCGACTAATCAGTTCTGGCTCCCCTGCCAGCTTGTTCCTGGCGTTTACAGGGATCAGGGCGACGATGAAGCCATCCTGTGACAGCCGCTGCCGATCTTCGATGACCACTGCACCGATTTCACCAACCAGGTGTCCATCGACCAGCACGTCCACTGCCGGCACAGGTTGGTCCAGCCATGCTTTCTTGCCATCGGTCGCCCAGACCGAGCCGTTTTTCAGGATAAACACATCCTTCGGGTCCATACCCAAGCTTTCGGCCAGACGTGCATGTAAGTGTAAATGTCGGGTTTCACCATGAACGGGGATCATGAACTTCGGCTTGACCACTTCCAGCATAGTCTGCATTTCATCACGGCTGCCATGGCCGGAAACGTGAACCGTGGCGAGCTTGCCATAGATCACGTTCGCACCACGCTCAAACAGCTTGTTGAGCATCCGGCCAACTTCTTCTTCATTGCCGGGGATCGTCCCGCCAGAGATGATGATAGTATCACCACGTTTGACCTGAACCTGCCGGTGTTCGCCCTGCGCCATTCGGTTCAAAGCTGAACGTGGTTCACCTTGCGACCCGGTGGACAAAATCAGCAACTGGTTATCGCGCACCCTGGCGTTGATGTCGACAAGCAAACCATTCGGAATCTTTAGATAGCCCAGATCACGTGCTAATGTGACATTCTCTTCCAGACTGCGCCCGGTTAAGGCAACCTTGCGACCGTGCTTGGCCGCCAGATTCATGATTTCCTGTAAGCGTGCCAGCAAAGACGCGAATGTCGCGATGATAATACGCCCATCCGTGGCTTCAGCAAACAAGCGATCCAGTTCGCCCGCCACCAGTTTTTCAGTGGGTGTACGACCCGGTTTATCCGCATTGGTGCTATCTGCCAGCAGCGCAAGTACGCCATTGGGAGTCAATTCACGCAGCCGTTCGAGATCCGTGATCCGACCACCAGCTGGCGTTTCATCCAGCTTATAGTCGCCGGTATGGACTACTGCGCCGGCAGGCGTATCAATCACCAGCCCAACTGAGCCTGGGATTGAATGGGCAACCGGAAACAAGCTGATCTTGAACGGGCCAAGCTGAAATATGTCCTTTTCACCAACCACATGAAGGCTCGCTTGCTGAAGCACCTTCGCTTCCTCAAGCTGGCGTTTCACCATACCAACAGTCAAACCTGTACCGTATATCGACGCTTTCATCTGTCGAAGCAGGTAGGGAAGCGAACCGATATGATCCATGTGGCCGTGAGTCAGCACGATACCACGGAGATATTCCTGATTTTGAATCACATAGTCAAATTGAGGCAAAACCAGGTCAATACCGTACATGTCGCTGTCGGGGAACATCACCCCGCAGTCCACGACAATCATATTGCGGCCATACTCAAGAACTGTCATGTTCTTACCGATTTCCCCCAGGCCGCCCAGAGGAATAATACGTAGTTTCTTCGTCATTGTTATTGTTTACTCAGTGCTTCAATATGCGTTAACAATCCCAGGGCAGCAGCACGAAACGGCCCGGGTATTGATTTTCTCGTGAGGCTTGAGACCACTTCAATTTTTGTAAAAGAGGGATTCAAACATTTCGAGGCATTCATCTGGGAGTATTATAGACGAAATTAAGCAAAACTCAAAGCCCTAATCTTGTCCTTCGCAAAAATGGTGGTCATTGGACCTATGGAGATTACTTTGACTGCCTACGACTTAGGCCCCCAGACCAAAGTAATTCGCCGCTATTTCAGCATGGGCAGCAATGTCCATACCACCATCCACGATAACTGTTTTCAGCCCATATTCCAGAGCATCACGACGAATCCAACGCGCAAAGATCGCATCCCGGCGCATCCAGTTCTGGAACGCCACAGCGGGATCGCTGCAAGGGCGCACAATCTCGTGAATCCAGGGGCGCTGCGCATAATGCATCTGCTGGAACGGTTCAGTGGGAACCATGTACAACGCATGGGTGCGATCCACAAGCTGCGGCGCGACCAAGCAAGGCAGCAGTGCAGCGCCTTCTAGCAAGAGAGGCCCATCCAATCCGGCAATATCACGCAAGTGAAACGGAAATTCCTCAATAAATGCGTGAATCGTCCGGCGCGCTTGAAGTTTCGGTGGAATCATCCACAACTGCTCACAGTCCGCCGCCGCGATGCTCGCTAGCGCCGGTTGAGTCTGCGGCACGGCTGCTGCGATGTGCTCATACAAACGGTCATCCAGATGGAGAAGGCGAAGTCCGTAACGCTCAGCCAGAATTTTGGCAACTGTACTTTTGCCCGCGCAGGGTGATCCACCCAGGTAAAAAATCGCGTTTTTTTCCATGTCGATATTCTATACTGCTGTTTAACAGGAGCAAGACCCAACAGGCAAGGGAGTGTCGCAGAAATGTACTAAAACTCAATCGTAGTGTGACGCTGGAGATGGCAATCCAGGTTGATCGCCAGAGGAATACTTGCAATATGCGTTGGATAATACTCCACTCGTACGTCAGCAGCGGTGTGAATGCCACCCCACCCTTGCGGCCCTATTCCTGTGGCGTTTACCAGATCCAGCAGTTCGCGTTCCAGCGTGGCATAACGCGCGTCAGGATGTCGCTGTCCCACTTCGCGCATGAGGGCTTTTTTTGCCAGCAGTGTTGCCACCTCAAGCGTACCACCGATACCCACTCCTACGGTCACAGGTGGACAGGCATTCGGACCCGCATCCTCCACACAGCGAACCACCTCACGCTTGACGCCTTCAATCCCTTGCGCAGGTGTGAGAATCAAGGCTCGACTCATATTCTCCGCACCAAAGCCTTTCGCAGCCACGGTCATACGCAGGCTATCACCCGGCACAATATCAAAGTGAATCACAGGAGGGGTATTGTCGTTCGTGTTGCGGCGATCAAACAACGGCTCGGATACCACAGACTTGCGTAAATATCCTTCTTCATAACCCCGTCGAACGCCCTCCGTCAACGCCTCTCGGATATTTCCCCCTGTGAGCTGCACTTCCTGGCCGATTTCGAGAAAGAGAACCACCATCCCCGTATCCTGGCACATCGGCACCCGCCGCTGTGAAGCAACCTGACGATTCGTCACAATATCCTGCATGGCCTGCTGCCCGGCAGGAGAAACTTCACTTTCGAAGATGTCTGTGAGCTGAACCATCACTGGCTCCGGCGTATGAAAGTTTATTTCCTGCACCGCATTCTGAACTGCTTCAGCCAGAACACTTACGTCGATCGATCGCATTACTTAGCCTTCCTGCCGCCGGTAAGCCAACCTACCCTGCTCGTACAAGTCCGCCCCGTATATATCGTTCGCCACTACCACCGGAAAATTTTCAATCGTCAATTTACGAATAGCCTCGGTCTTGAGGTCCTCATAGGCAACCATCTCTACCGCTTTGACACATTCTGCAATCAATGCTGCCGCACCGCCAACCGTCGCAAAATAGACCGCGTGATGCTGCGCCAAAGCGTCACGCACCGCCTGATTACGCTTGCCTTTGCCAATCATCCCTTTGAGGCCCTGCTGTATAAGCGCAGGCGTATAGGGGTCGACACGACTTGAGGTGGTGGGACCAGCCGAGCCGATGATCTGGTCAGGCCGGGTTGGTGATGGGCCAACGTAATAAATAATTTGTCCCTCGAGGGAAAATGGCAGATCATCGCCTGCCTCAAGCGCTGCACACAGCCGCTTATGTGCTGCATCACGAGCTGTATAGATGGTGCCTGAAATCAGCACCCGGTCACCGACATGCAGCGATTGAATTGTATCATCAGTGAGGGGAGTGTTGATCTGCTTTGGTTGCGCGGTCACCTTAACCTTCTCCGGTTGAGACTAATGTCTCACCATTATAAGTCTTGTGAATGCGGAGTGCAGCGGGTGGAGCTGCCTGCAAACACAAGCCACACAGTGTGCATTCGTCCTCGTTATCCAGCTTGATGGTAAGCTCACCTTGCTTTAACTCAAAAATATCCACTGGACATAAGCGTTCCAGAAGGCTGCCAAGCTCTAAAGTCATTTGCGATTGATCAATTTCAATTTCAATAAATACACCCATCAAACTTCCCTGCTTTCAACAGCCGCTTTCACCAGTTCAGGGACCTGTGATAATTTATCTGCCACCAGCACACCAGACTCGCGCAGCACGCGGATTTTCCCCGCCGGGCTGCCCTTATCCCCCTCGACAATCGTCCCAGCGTGACCGAAGCGGATACCCTGCATCCCATCCGTGAAACGGCCTGCTACAAAAGCGATAATCGGGATACGGATCGAATGTGCCATCACATATTCGGCCAGGCATTCCTCAGCCGAACCACCGGGTTCCGCATACATAACGATGGCTTTTGTGTCGGGATCATCCTCGTACAAGGGCAGCAAATCCAGCATCGTTGAGCCGACAATTGGGTCGCCGCCAATACTGACACAGGTACTCTGGCCGATCCCCTTCTGCGTGAGCATACTGGCAATCTCGGTCATCATGCCACCACTGCGCGAAACGACTCCTACACAGCCCGGCATATAAGCACGGTGTATCGCATCAACCGCTCCACCGGCCATGCCAACGCGGGTCTGCCCTGGCGAGATAATGCCCAGGCTGTTCGGGCCAATTACTCGTGCGTCATGCGCAGCAGCGGCTTCCAGCAGCATCACCACATCCCGGCGCGGAATACGCTCGGTGACAATCACGAGCAGTTTAATGCCATTGAAGAGCGCTTCTAACACCGCATCCAACACAAACGGCGCTGGAACTGAAATCACCGTGGCGTCACAGCGATGCTGCTGCACAGCTTCTGCCACAGAATCATACACTGGTAGTTGATGGAGAGTCATTCCACCCTTGCCGGGGGTCACACCCGCGACAATTTTCGCACCATAATCAAGCGACTCACGGGTAAAGGTCGCTGCCTCTCGGCCAGTAATGCCCTGCACGAGGATTTGCGTATCTGCTTTTACCAGAATACTCATTGTAAGCTTTCTATCGTTTGGTCCAGGCTGGTTTCACGGCCAAAATAGCGTATTCCGTAGTGGGATAGAATGGCGCGACTCTCATCTTCCCACGAACCGGGAATGCGGAAAGCGGCAATCACTTCGCCTGGCACTTGCCCCATTTCCAGAACACCCTTAATGACACCGCGTGCAACCAGATCCGCGCGGGTGTTGCTCACCACATTCATTGTGACTACCAGCTTGTCCACCTGTGGCTGGCTCAGGATAAGTTTGGTCAGTTCTTTAATCTTCCAAACACTGGGATTCCCGCCAATTTCACAGTAATTGGCAGGCTTAAGCCCCTGATCAAGTGCAGCATCCATCACTGTCAGACTCGCACCACCACCACCGATCAACATGCCCACATTACCATCAAACGGGATAAGACGCCCTGCGACACCGCGATGATCTGCCGAATCAATTTCCATCGCTCTTTGTTCGAAATCGCTGCGGTGGTTTGCAATCCCCACACTGTCGGGAATAGCTTCCAGCAGGGCTTTCTGGCGAAAACCGGCATCATCATCCAGTTCAAGATGAACATCTGCGACCCACCACTTACCGTCTGTAGTCAGCACACAGGGGTTGCATTCCAATAGCAGCGCATCAAAACGGGCAAACGTGTTTGCGAGACGTGTGATCAAGCGCCCCAGCGGTGGATTAGACTCTCCCACAAAGCCTAATGTCGCAGCGAGTTCACGCCCCTTGAAATCGGGAAACCGTGATGACAACGAGAATGGATAACGAATAACTTCATTAGCGCTTTCCACTTCGATGCCACCCTCTACAGATAGCAGCAGCATTGCGGTTTTGGCAAAATCATCATACGTGACAGCAATAAAAACCTCAGCGGCAATATCCAGGCGCTTTTCTACCAGAACTTTTTCGACTGAAAAGCCTCGCATCTCTGTGTGAAGCAAAGCTTCGGCCAAATTTTGAGCTGCCTGCGGCGAATCCCCGAATTTGACCCCACCGGCTTTCATACGCCCGCCAGCCGGAATTTGCACTTTCATCACAAAGGGCGCGTCAACCGCCTGAGCCGCAGCGGCGGCGGCATCTGGAGTCGCAGCAACCTGCCCCGCCGGAACCGGCAACCCAGCCTGCTTTAACAGGTACTTAGCTTCGTATTCCAGCACTTTCATGAATGATCTGCCCGGTACTTCTCAATAATGTCCGGATTCAGGTCAATACCAAACCCGGGTTTGTCGGGCAGTTCCATGTAGCCATCCTGAATGCGTGGCTGCTCCAGCGGCAAATCTACCCACATGGGATCGCGCTTGTAATTCGGGAAGATCTCGACATATAGCGAGTTAGAAAATGCTGCCAACAAATGCAGCGCAATTTGCGGTTCTTCATGATGCGCCATGTCCACATGAAATAGCTGTGCCATCTGCGCGATACGACGCCACTCTGTCACACCACCGGCAATCGTGACATCGACATTCAAAATATC
>JAIOHN010000029.1 GCA_019912985.1 Anaerolineae bacterium
ACGACCTGTTCAGTCTGCTGTGGAGTCGGACCCAGCTGCAGCGCCTGGTCAACGAACAGACCAAACCGTGCTAAATCGCGCTGAATGGGCGAGCCGCCTGTTTCCTGTGGCGTGACCCCCATCACCTGCGCCATACGCCGCCCGACTTCCAATGCGTCGATACCTGCCGGTGGCGTAGGGGGTGTGCCAGAGGATGACGGTTCGAAGTTTTCTGGTTGTCGTTCGTCCTGCACCTGCCCGACAACATCGGCCATGACCCCGGCGACATCCGGGACACCGGCGACACGCAGCTGTCCGACCATCATTTGCATCTGGGCGGCTCGCGCCAGCAGATCGGCGCTCGCTTCCAGCCGTGAGGCGACCTGCCCCAGGCGGCTGCCCTCGTCCTCGTGGGCCTCCTCCATCATCGCACCGAGCGGTGAGGCCACGCCAGTGTTGGACCGCATGACATCTGAGAGGTGCTGTTCCATTTCTTCGCCCTGCATCTCGCCAGCATAATCGCTGCGCTGCTGACGGCGGTCCTCCTGAAGATTATCTTCGGGATCTGTCGTCGGGATGGGTGCAACCGGTGTAAATGTGCCCATCCGGCGGCGACGTGGATAGCTACCCACCGGCAGCATCTCGCCGTTTTCGTCCTCGATGAATTCGGGATCGACAGCGGAGCGTCCGCGGCGGCGAGCGCCGCGAGGCACGGTCCAGTTATCCAGCCCTTCTCCGACTGCCGGAACCAGCATCCGGCGGCCCACCAATCGACCCTGTTCATCGTAGTCAGCGTTGTCAGGATTGCGGTCAGTCAACAATTTCGCCCCGACAATCGGCCCGGCGGCGCGTCCGACGATTGGGATGTTGCCTGCAACCTGGCGGGTGATGCTGCCCTCCGTAAACTGCTCCGCCGCATCGCCCAGCGAGGTATTGCGGACGCCGGGCAAGTAGGCCAGTGTGCGCGCGGCACCGCTCAGGGTGCGTGAGCCACCCATGCTGACCCCGGCTGCCTGTGCCAGCGTCGCCCCCTGATTGAGCGCCGTCATGCCTGCCATCGCACTGGAACCGACTGTGACCGCCGCGCCTGCCGCGAGAGCGCCCGCACCTGCCGTCGCCAGCGCCGCTGTGCCGGGCGACTCCATGACACCGCCTGTCACCTGGCTCATGGCGTTAAACAGCCGATTGAAGGAATTCCACACCGCCTTCACCCCCGACCACATGGCAATCAGAATGAAGACCAGGCACAGCAAACCGATGCCGACGATGGCTGCGGCGCTGCCGGTGGCCGCGCCTGCCAGAAAGAAACCGATCACCAGCGCCTGGATCAGGGCGACGATGGTCGTCTGCACGAGGAGTTCTACCCACTGATTAATGATGGAATGCGCGATGCTCTCAGTGCGTTTGAAGAAGGCAAACAGGATGGCGATGCCAAACGAGATGAAAGTGATGCCCATCGCAATCGTGATCAGCAGATGCACGATCTGCTCCACCAGCGCGAACAGCAGCAGCGGCCAGGCCGTCAGCGCCCGCTGCTGCGATGCCCCTGCCCGCGCCACCGCCGCGTCACGTTCCTCCTCCAACAGGTCGTCCCAGGTGATTGGCGAGATCGTATTATCGAAGTAATTGCCTTCCATGTTC
>JAIOHN010000298.1 GCA_019912985.1 Anaerolineae bacterium
GCGCTGATTTGTGCGGTGGCAGGCTTTGCCTTATTCGCGCTGTTCCGCTGGACCATTGGCCGCCCGGTGGAGTGGTTGACCGGTCATGTGCGCGATTTTGTGGCAGGGACACCTGTGCGCCGTGATGTCACCGAAGCCATCGCTTATGTCGAGCAGCAAATCCGAGAAGGTCAATAAATATGGAAGTTGTGATTTTACTGGTGTTGTTTGCGCTGGTGGTGGCGGTCATGCTCTCACCGCTGGAGTCCCTTTCCTGGTGGGCGGGCTGGTACGGCAGTGCAGATGATGATTTGCATGTCGAGATGGAAGGGGATGTCTCGGATGCGCCCTCAGACGAAACGGCGGAAAAGCTGGATGCCTACGTCGTGTACCTGACTGGTGTTGGCGGTTTCTCAAACACCTTTTTCCTGCCGGAGGAACGGGCGCTGCTGGATCATCTGGCGGCGGCATTGCCACGGGCGCGGCTGGTTGATGATGTGTATCCCTACGCGGTCACAGAAAGCAACCTGGATGATGGCCGCATTTTTTCCTGGTTCTGGCGGCGCGTGATCCGCCAGAAGGAGCTGCGCCGCCCAACGGGGTTTCTGATCAATATTCGCAATATGCTTCAGGTGCTGGTCGCAGCCGATTCGCGCTACAGCCCGATCTACAGCCGGGGGATGGCGAGCATCGTGCTCAAAGCACTCAACCGCCATAACTACCCCTTTGGCAGCCGCATCCCCGTGGTGTTAATCGGCTACAGCGGTGGTGGCGAGATGGCGATCAGCACCATCACACCATTGAAGCGGGCGCTTGCTGCGCCGGTCTATGTGATCTCACTGGGCGGCGTTTTGAGCAGTGACCCTTACCTGGCGGATGTAGAACATCTTTATCATTTGCGCGGCAACAAAGATCGTGTGCAGATGATCGGCTCCATTGTGTTCCCAGGGCGCTGGCGTTGGGCTTGGCTGTCCGCCTGGAACAAAATCCGGCAGGCGGGTAAGGTCAGCATCGTGCCGATGGGACCGGTGGCGCATCATGGGCAGGGTGGCTATCTTGATGATCACAGCACGCTGCCGGATGGCCGCAGTCACCTGGAAGCGACCGTGCAAGCGCTGGCCGAGATCATCAACAATTTATCAGCACCTGTCGAAGCACTCCCCGCTGAGAGTCCAGTCGCGCTCATGCCGTGAAACCGTGATGCCTACTCCGTTTCGATGGGGTTGTTTTCGTCACTGCTCCAGTTTTTCCACGAGCCATCATACATGGCGACGTTGTAATAACCTGCCAGATTCAGCGCCAGCATACCCATGCTGGCGGATACCCCGCCATTACAGTAGGTGACAATCTCACCGTCATCTGGCGAGAGGCCGCTTTCGGCGAACTGCTGGCGCAGTTCCTCCGCTGAGCGGAAGGTGTCATCCTCGTGATATATTTTGCCAGTGGGGTGATTGATGGCTGTGGGAATGTGTCCTTTGCGGCTGGTGCGAGAGGCTTTCCCGGCAAATTCTTCCGGTGAGCGTACATCGACCAGCGTCACCGATGGGTCGTGTGTGGCATCCATCACTTGCGAAAGGTCACGCTTGAGCACTGGATTGGCGCGCGCTGCGAAATTTCCTGGTGCGACAGTTGGCACCTCATCGGTCACCTGGCGGCCTTCGGCAGTCCATTTTTTCCAGCCGCCATCCAGCACCACAACTTTATCATGCCCGTAGTAATTGAGGCTCCACCACAACCGCGCCGCGAACATATTGTGAGCGTCATCATAAGCCACAACCAGTGTATCGGGGCCGATGCCGAGCCGGTTCATCACGGCAGCATAGCGCTCCGGCTGTGCGATCTGCGCATGCCAGGGTTGATCGTCAGGGTCGGTGATTTCCCGAACCCAATCGACAAAGACTGCGCCAGGGATATGCGACTTCACATAGTCATCATAATGATTGAAATAATGGGGATGTGGCTCAGATGTCGGGAGGACATGCCCTCGAATATCGACAATACGTAGGTCAGCATCATGAAGGTGATTTTGCAACCATTCAGTTGTCACAAGTGGTGATTGGCTCATGTTATCTCCTCAAGGCAAGCATCACTGTAAAGTTATTCGGCGGAGTCAGGTGGTGGATCGCCCGCAAACCAGGCGACATTCCCCTGTGCTTCCATGTCAATGATCTGACGGCCAGGGAACTGCTCAAGAATTTGCTCACGCATTCCCGCCGCAAGATTGTCCCAGGCCAGCACAATGTCGCTGTTCAGATAAGGGCTGGTGACACCCATCAGAGCGCCCATCGCCCGCCAGCGGACATCATTGCCGCTGACAATCACCAGGACCGGCTCGTCATCAACGCGGCGGGCTTCAATCGCATCGAGCTGACCGCGATTAATCTGGTTAAAGCCGTACAGGGCGGTAATCCGTGGCGTACTATAGGCATAGAGGCTGTAAACCAATGCCAGGGTGAGCAGTCCATAGACCAACCAGCGTGCCCACTGCCTGCCGATCTTGCGGATAATCCACGCCAGAGGCAGGGCGCTGAGCAGGGATATGGCGGTCAATGTCTCGAAATAATAGCGGGTGCTGTAGCGCTGCGAGCCGATCCAATAAGCCAGATGCACGCCAATCAACCCCAGTGTCACAGCGGCCAGCAGCCATGTCCAGCGTTTGCGCCAGCCGACCAGCAGGCCAAACGGCAGCAGAATCCAGCTGATGCCGATCACCGGCCAGTAATCACTTTCGGTGCGCAGATGTTCTTGCAGTTCCGGCG
>JAIOHN010000299.1 GCA_019912985.1 Anaerolineae bacterium
TCTGAGCACCGCCTATCAGATCGGCAATCAGATTTTCGTGCTCTATCAGGGGTTGGTCGCTGAAGCTGGACCGATTGAACGGGTGATCGATTCGCCGCAGCATCCCTATGTGCAGCTTCTCGTCGACTCAGTGCCCGTGCCCGACCCCAAAATCCGTTGGGAGGGGCGGATCGATCTACCGCCGGAAGAGGAGATGCGTCAGGCTACCAGCGTGGGCTGCCGTTACTATTCTCGCTGCCCGCACCGGATGGATCGCTGCCAGACGGCTCATCCGCCACTCTATCCGCTCGAATCGCCTGAGCATACCGCAGCCTGCTATCTCTACGATCCGAATGCGGATGTGGAGAAACTGGATGCGCAGCGGTAGCATCACCCGGCAGATGGGTCGTCAAAGGGCACCGACCCTCAACCTGACAAAACGCTAGTGTCGTGCGACACGTTGCGATTCCTGCCGCATCTGCCACGCCAGATAACAGCGCTCCCACATCTCCGGGTCAGGCGCAAGGTGCTGGACGATGCTTGGCTCGCCGGATTCGCGTCCCTTCTTGTGCTCATACACACCGACCTGAATCCACTCATCTTTGAAGCCGTTTTGTGTACCGCCTGGACGGATGCCCAGATAGCCGCCGGTGGATTCCCAGTCGGGATCGTATCTGAGGAATTCCGGGTTGTTATCCCACGTGCCATCGAGCTGAAGTAATCCACGCTAGGCCGCTTCAGCCTACGAATCTACGGCGAAGCAAGTTAAATATCATGGTTGAAATCGGTCAAATTATGTTCTTTCTTCAGCAGTGTTGATCTTTTATCAATGTCAAAATCGCTATCCCTGGCTCATTCACCTTCCATGAAGCAGATTGAATGAGATAAATGATCGAAAAAGCGCGATTTACTGCCAAATTGACTAGGTGTTTAGTCCCAGAGTATAGTGATACAGTTTCCCATGAGCAAAAGGAGCAGCTATGGGACAGGTACTTCACGGCAACACCACCACGACAGAGGCAGTGCGTCGAGCAATCCAGAAAAACATGCAAATCCCCTACCATTACGTAGCAGACTGCCCTTCTCTTTTCTGCGCGCGAACGGTAGCAGCATCAGGTTTTGGCATGCACTGCGTTTCTGCAACCCAGGATCGCGTTGAATGGAAACTGCGAACCGTAAACACTTGTAGAAAGCTGTAGAGATCCGGATACTGTATTTTGGTTTCATTCAGCCACACGAAACGAAATTCGCGCCACGGGCCTCCTGGTGCGAAATCGAGGCATTCTACAAGATTTGTTCCAGGCAGATGGGACTGTTTTCCGTACATAGTCGTGCACCAGAACAAAAGTGCGATTCCCGTAACCGTTACGGCGAGGCGGCGGCACAGAAAATATTCATACCGGAATACGACTAAGGAAAACACTGCACCTTATTGGATCGCCCTGCCTTACGTCCTTTTTCCGCGCGTGAATGTGGATGGCTATGTCAAGCTAAACGCTACAAACATAGTCTGAGCCGTGATCGCACCGTATACGCTATAGATCGTCTTCGTAACCGTTACGGCCATCCCCCTGCCCTGGTGAACGCAGCTCCTCACATTTTCGTTACACCAGGGTTATATACCCTCCCCGCTCGCATACGAAAAAATCTGCGCGCAAAAGGCAATGTCCACGTAGTCAGCCATGTCTCTGTAACCGTTACGGGCATCCCCTGCTATATCGCACACAGCTTCCTTGTACCTTGAACAGACGGCGATCGCAAATGACAGTGGTTGCAAGCGATGCAACATTTTGCAACGTTTTCGCGTGAAAAAAGGAGAAAAATGCCCCTTTTTGCAATACCAGTGATATATGCCCTCCCCCTCTCTCATGCGTAAAATCCACGCGGAAAGGCGATCATTCTCGCCATATGCACGCGTAATGACCACAGCCGGTGGCATTGCGGACGCACATCACAGCCGAGAAGCAATTGGACAAAATTGGACAAATTCGCGCGAAAAAGGGGGTAAAGTGGCCGTTTTCTGGACACCGGTCATATATGCCTTCCCCCTCTCTCATGCGCAAAAATCTCGACGAATGTGTCCGCCGTAACCGTTACGACTTTTCCCGCGCCCTCCCCATGCTCACTCTAGACCACCGCCATCCTCCTCCTTCTCCGCGCCCTCCGTTCCAAACGCAAAGCGCTCCCAGGCAGCCATCCCAGAAGCGCTTGCACCAAACCGTCGTCCGGCCAGGAGACCAGGGCCAGCGACGGGCCAGTCATTAACCGGCTTGAAAGAAGTCTTTTCGCGACAAATGAAGTAGCCGTGATGGTGGTGGTGGCGACCGGCAGCGCGTCGGCAACGTCTTACACCCGGTCATGGGACTGCCGCCGTTGCATCGCCAGCCAGGTCAGCCCGCCATAGGCATTGAGCTGGTGGTAGTGGGGTCGCGGGATATGGATGGGCAGCATCCGGGGGATGAGGATCTGCTTCCAGGCGAGATGGCGCATGACCGGCTCGAGTGCCAGATGCCAGCCGCCGCCGGTGACCAGGATGCGCTGTGCCCCCTGTGCCAGTGCCGGCTGGACCAGCTGGGTCCGCACCCACTGACTGTAGTCGTGGACCAATGGCATGAACAGGTCGTCGAGGATGATGGGCTGTCCCTGGACACGCACGGTGCGGTTATCCTGGTTAACCGTCCACTGGCGTAACCACAGGTCAATCATCCCTGGATGGAGATCGTGTGCACCAGTGGTCGCGCGCAGCAAGGTC
Source organism: Anaerolineae bacterium (assembly GCA_019912985.1). Taxonomy (GTDB): domain Bacteria; phylum Chloroflexota; class Anaerolineae; order Aggregatilineales; family Phototrophicaceae; genus JAIOHN01. The sequence goes on from JAIOHN010000299.1 coordinate 2,732, forward strand.
AGCGCCGGCTCATGGAGAAAGTGTTTCAATCCGCCGTAACCGTTACGGTGGAAGTCGGAGTGCGTAATCTGGTCGCGGTCGATAAACATAGAGCTGGCGGCGCTGTAGCCCAGATCGAGGACCACTACCTGTTTGGTTTGGTCGCGGAAAAGGAGATCGAGGGGATTACCGTGCCGGTCGAAGGCATAGGCACTGAAGGCCGGCACGCCTTCGGGTAACACGACCACCTGCTGGATATAGAACGACTTCGGCTGTTTCTCCGTGCTCATGTGGATCGTCCACTTGCCGTCACGGTTGCCATCCTCACCGAGCAGGAAGGCTTTCTGAATATTCTTCGCGACCTGATTGAAAAGCCCTGGTGGGCAGGATGTCAGCAGCGTGATCGGGTGCTTCGAGCCGTCTGGTACGTTGCCCAGGAAGGCGAGAATGGCAATCGTCAGGAAGATGCGCAGCTCGGAGCCATAGCTCTCGGCGCTGTCCTGGGCGCGGTGGTGACCTCCCACACGCCATCGCCCCGGCGTACTGCTGGCCCTGCCAGTTGGCGTAGACCAGGGTGTGTTGCTTCACGTCACTGGTGTTGAGTTGGCCGCCGATGGCACGGACGCGCGCATGCGGAATCTCGGTATACAGGGTATCACTTGGGCCTGCGACGGCGCTGGAAATCCTGCCGGACATGACAGAGGGGCTTAAAATTCGTACAGCCGCCCTACCCTTTCCAGATGGGCACGCACCCCCGGTCGCTTCGCCAGCAGGCGTTCCAGATGCAGCCGCTGCGGCTCCGGCGTAGGCACATCGGGGAAGTTGACCCCGGCGAAGTCACCATTGAACAGGCGGGCAGCGGCATCATAGGTCAGGGCGGCTTCCAGCGCGCTGGGGTAGCGTCCGAGATGGATGCGACGCTGCTCCACTCGGATCCGTGCTTCCCACTTGCCCTGGTTGAAGCTGACGCCTTTGTAACCGGAGGTATTGCTGATGGCAATGCCCTTGTTCGCGCCATTCTGAGAGCGAGTGGCGAAGCGTAGGTTCACACGGCGGTTGTCGAGTTTGTCGCGGTTGATGTGATCGACCTGGAGGCCGGGCGGCGCGTTGAGGATCAGACGATGGAGGAAGAGGTTTTTGCGGTGGCCGAGACTGTTGTCATAGTGGATGGCGTAACCGTTACGGGCGAAGCACCAGGAGAGAGAGTGTTGAAAAACTCTGAAAGGTCTTCGTCTAAACGGGACAGATTGAAACTGGGCGATGATAAAGGAATGAGTTTAGAGAAATCAGCCTTCTGTACTGCTTGCTAAGTCCGCTGATGACAGCAAAAGAACATGGACTTCCGTAACGTAGTTCACTGCTACCATGTTTCCGCCAGAGTAAGAGCGACATCTCGAATGTGGCTAAGGTCACCAACGTAGAAAGATTGCAACAGAGATTGATTAGGGACGTCCCAATTCCGTGCTGTATTATCCATGCTTACGCTCGTTATTTGACGTCCTTGAGGATGCCAGACTAAGGAAACTACTGTGTTAGTATGACCCGATAGAACTGTTGGTTCCAAATCGGTCTCCACATTCCAAGCCCTGATATTGTAGTCTTTTACGCAATATAGACTTCCCTCAAAGCACATAAAAGGCCCACTGCCGATTGCGACCTGTTCACTATCTGAACTCCAGGCATACGACCAAGTCGCAACAAAACACCCAGAACACTGAGTGATTTGTTGTCCCGTTTCTATATCCCATATTCCAGAACCAAGCACACGTTTACCATCTGGACTTGGTAGTCCAGGCATGCCAGTATATCTGAGTTCGGTCACCACGTTTCCTGTTTGTGTGTCCCATACAGTAACTCCTCCGGTTCCAGCCCACAGCTTACCGATAAGGAGATAAGAATTTGGCTCCCAGTGCAAAGATATTACACCTTGATCAAATCTTTGGACTTCAGCATCTGTTTCTAAGTCCACCACTGAAACAACATCAATACTCGCGGCAGCCAGAAATCGGTTGTCGGAATTCCACGCCAAGCGGTCAATCGTATATCTCGACGGTGTAGAGGTGTATTCTAGGGTGTGGTCGGACAAATTCCACACCATCAGCGTCCCGTCAGCATAACCTGTTGCTAAGCGTGATTGTGCTGGGCTGAGGGATGTCTTCATCACCCAGGAATTATATCTAGGGGCGATTAATCTCTCTTCGACAGGTTCTTTAGAAAAATCCCACATGGTTACGCTGCCGTCCTCATGTCCGATAATCAGTAAAGGTTTATCTTCAGCCCAGGACACAATAGAAGCGGCACCAGGAACAATTGCTATGGTTTTTGCTTCTGGAAAGGTGGGGTTCGGAGACAGCAGACTGATAATGATAAGTGTGGCGATAACCCCAACAACGAAAATGGGGATTATTAGTCTAAGCGGCTTTCGCAATTAACACTCTTTTTGATGTATTGGCGAAGAGCGATGTTCAGTATCCCAATACAATTCTAGCATCTTTTAGCCAGTCACTTTCTTCAAGTTTTCAGCTTCCGATATCAAACTCCTTGTTTGAACATAGTAGTACAGGCTGGATGGATCACCATATCTGAGGTGTTCTAAGGCAATCTTGCGAGCAGAGACACCCAGGCTCAGCAATTCCACAATACGCTTTCGATCCTGGTCAAACTTACTGGTCTGCACCGTATCTTTTGGCTTACCCAACGTGACATCTTGAGCTTTCTTAGCTGCCAGTGCCTCTTTGGTGCGACGGCTAATCATCGACCGCTCCAATTGAGCAAACAGCAACAACATGGTGGTCATGGTGATGGACTGAATATCGTCCTGATCTTTGTTGAGCTTGAGGTTTTGCTTGAGAATGAGGATGGTGATGTCATTAGCTACCAGCTCATCGATCAGGGTAATCACCTCGCCGGTGCTCCGTCCCAAACGGCTTAGTTCAGTGACGACTAGCGTGTCCCCTGTGGTGAGCTTCTCAAGAAGTTCCTCGATCCGCCTGCCACGGCGGCTCTTGCGAGATGAGATCGAAATTTCGATGAAATCGTCAACGCGCAGATCATTGCTCCGGGTGTACTCCAGGATGCGATGCACTACCTGAAACAGTTTGACGATCAGGGTGTGTCGTTTGTGTCGGTGACCGAGAACTTCGACTTCACCACGCCGTTTGGCAAGATGATGGTCGGCATGCTGGCGCTGTTCGCCGAGTGGTATCTGGACAATCTCAGCCAGGAGACGTCCAAGGGCAAGCGTGAGCGTGCCCGCAAAGGGGGCTGGAACGGCACGCTGCCCTTCGGCTGCACCACTGTCGCCCGACTGCGCAAGCAGTTGCAGGAATTGGGTGACGATTTCCAGAACGCTCACATCGAGGAAGCGCGCTACAGCCAGCTGGCGCAGTGGATGGAGGACGCGCTGGAACAGTATGAGCATCGGGTGCGCGATACCGATGCCATTCCCTGCCCGATCAATGCATCTGGCGTCGTCCTCGCCTTCGAGAAGTACAGCATCGGTGTCCTGTCCGACCTCGACATTGCCCGTATCCTGACCCACGCAGGCTATCGTACCACCGGTGTCTGGGGTAACAACGTCTTTGGCAAGGACACCGTTACGCGCTTGCTCCAGAACCGCTTCTACATCGGCGAGACCAGCTATCGGGGCAAGAAAAAAAGCGCGACCAAACAGATCTTCCCAGGAAACCATCCGCCGCTGATCAGCCTGGAACTGTTTGAGAAATGTCAGGCGGTGCGCAGCAAACGAGCCGGTTCCTGGAGCCGCAGCGCGCCAACCCAAAACGAGCGCTACCCACTCTCCTCCATCCTTGTCTGTCTCGATTGTGGCAGCAAACTTCGGGGTTGGAGACTGCGTGGTGAACGCCGCTACCGCGATCCTGCCAGGGACCGCAATGTCCCCTGTGCCAGTGAGCTACGCTCCGTCGCCGCTGAGGTCCTTGAAGCGCAGGCCGGTGACCTCCTCCTCAGCATTGAGCTCCCCGAGGGCTGGAAGTCCCAGGCGATCCAGATGCTCACCCGCCAGCAGCCGATCATGCCTGCCCGCTACCATGAACAGCAAACCATCAATGCCCGGTTCGAACGTCTCAAGAAGCTGTTTGTCATGGGCGACATTTCTGAAGAAGAATACCTGCAAACACGCGATGCGCTTCAGAGCCAGCTGACCATTCTGCCGCTGCCGGTGCAGTCGGAGGTCATTGACATGGAGCGCATCATCCATCTGCTCGACCACATCCGTGAGCTGTGGCAGCACGCCACGATGGAGGAGCGAGAAGCCTGGTTCAAGTTGATGTTTGAGGAGGTGTACGTTTACGAAGGGGCTATTAAAGCAATAAAGCCCACCAATACCCTGTGGACTTTACTTGATACGAACTGCGGGAGCGACGGGGATCGAAGCATTGGCAGTATAACGTTCTCGTTCTACCACCCAGACGCAAATTCTGGAAATTGGCGAATTGAGATTCGGATAGTAGTTATTCGTGTCATAGGAGAGTAATTATTTCAATAGAACTGCACATGTTGAAAAGTGTATCCGACCTGTACTCATGAAGGGTTAGTTCAGTGCGGAAAATCAACGAAACGATTTATAGTATGAGCTACATTTTTCGGATTAGCGCAAACTCAAATATCAGATCATCTTACTGAGTTCGAGGATAGATCGAATCGATTTAGCCGCCAGGAATCCTTTCTTGATGTCGTCTTCATCAATGGTCTCCGCCAGGCGCAGGATGATAGTAGCTGCAGCTTTGAATGACTGCTGTGCTTTCGCTTGTTCGCCCTGATCCATGTATAAATCACCCAGCACATGAAGAATTGACCACGCTTCGCCTGGTAGTCCAATATCTTGAGCAATAGCGAGGGCGACTTGCAGATGGAAAATTGCCTCACCTGTGACGCCACCCCATTGTGCCAGTATCGCTTTACAACGATGCAGAATGAGTTTATAGCGCCGATTATCGCCCACAAGTTCGCCGAGTCGTCCAACCTCGGAACGCGCCATCTCAATATCACCACCTCGCAAGAGAGCTTCTGTTTCGTAGTATCCTGTGAATGTAGAGGGTAGGACTTGTTCATCTCGATTAGATATGGCTTCCTTTGCATAATTATGAGCTTCGTTCCAATTGCCAGATTGTGCATGAAGCGTACATAATTCAGAAGCAAAGTCTGTCAAGCGCGCTGTTTCCTCAGATGGCTTGTCTCTGAGTTCCAAAAATATGCTTTCGGCGGCATCCCAGTTCATGATTGTGCGTTGAACAATACCCCATGCCGCGAGTGCAATGCGATGAAAAAGAGGAGGTCCTAAACCGTCAGTCTGCTCGACAGCTTGTCTGCTAAGTCTGATCGCTTCGCCATAATTGCCTAACTCTAGATGAATACGCGCCAACATCCATGCGCTATCCGCCTGACCCCATACATTTTCGATTTTCTGGCTAAAGGCAGATGTTTCTTGTAGCATAGCCAGACTTTCTAACGGGCGACCAAGGAATAACTTTATAAAGCCTAGCCCTCGCTGACTATTCGCTGCTAGCACGAGATTACCAGCAGCAATATAGAGTTGCTGTGATTCATAGGTATAGATTTCTCCTTTTTCCCACTGCCGCTGCAACGAGTAGACTTGCCCAAGCGAGGTTAGACTTCGTGCCAATAATTGAGGATGTTCTAACTCACGAGCTAATGTTACAGCACGTTCACCATGATGAAGAGCCAGAAGTAGTTTCTCCTCGTGAATGGCAGCCATTGACAAGTTCCACTCTGTTTCTGCCAAGCCTCGTCGATCCTCATTCTGTTCAGCCACTGACCTTGCTTGCTCTAAGATTGCCAAGGCTTTAGGGAAATCGACGATGCCATGAAGGTAAACTGTCGCAAGATGATTTAATCCCAGACATTCCATCGCTGGTGCATCAATTGTTTGAGCATAATCGATCATCGACTGATACACTTCCAGTGCTTGTTGCCATTGATCTGCGAGTTCGTAAGCTCGACCTAAACTTGTGTAAAGTGCCTGTTGATCTGCACCAGAAATTTCCTCCGACCAACCTTTATGCTCCGCAATTTGAAAAGCAGTCTCAAAATGGGAAATAGCAACCTTAAAAGCAAAGAGAGCCATCGCCTCGTTACCTGCAACGAGGCTATATCGTATTGTCTCAGCGACCAGTCCAGCATGGAGCGCATGATGGGCTAGTTCAGCCGCAGGGGCATTTGACTTTTGCAATGTATCAAATGCACGTCGATGAAATATTCGTCGCCGCACCGTTCCTGCTTCGTTATAGATGACTTCTCTAACCTTTTGGTGTGAGAAACGATACAGTGGATCATGAGCAAGTGATGCCAAACTCTCGTTGCCCTCTGACAACAACTGTTTGCTGAGTAATTCGTCCAAAGCCGTCAATGCCACTGTTTCTTCGAGTCCAGCTACACGGTAGATATTGTCAAAAGAGGCTTGCTCAGCCAATACAGACACAGCTACCAGTAAATCACCAGCCGATGGCGTGATGCGCTTTAACCAACCCTGAATAACCTGTTGCACTGTCGGTAAAATATCTATCCTTGTTTGCTGTTCATTGATTCTCGACCGATCAACTTGCCAGAATTTTGAGTTTGGATCGAGATATAGCAGACCCTCCTCGACCATTACTTTAAGTGTTTCCGTTAGGAAAAGGGGCTGTCCGTCTGTTTCCTCAAAAAGCCAATGGCTAAATCGGTTCAGTATATCGTCGTTGTCCGTCTGTGAATCGATCAACTCCTTGATTAGTTGTTCTGTTTCACTTAGAGATAATTCGTTTAGATTTAATTGCTCCAGAGCAATATCACGCTTGAAACGTGTCAGCCAACCTTGTAAATCAGGAGACTCTGCTACGACTTCTTCACGCAAGGTCAGAAGTGCGAGAATAGGCGTTTTCTCTTCTGACCAACGCTGTATAGCATACTGCATCACGTCCAAGGATGCTGCATCTGCCCAGTGCCAATCATCTATAAATAAGAGCAGTGGAGCGCGTTCAGCAAGTGCCTGACCTAAGCGTGCAATCGCTTCGAAAAGATGTTGTCGGGCAGTATTTTCCTCCTGAATCGGTTCCGGTAAATCGGGATAACGGTCTCGCAATTCAGGCAAAATGCGCGTAAGCTGAGATAACCACAAATCCGAGAGCAAATCTTCGGGAGCATTTTCGCGTTCGATACGCTGACGGAACGCATGGGTAATCGGTTGATAGGATAGCCCTGTACCCATTTCAAACGCTCTGCCCTGTAGCACATCTGCACCTTCTATCCTTGCCCATTCTAAGAACTGTTGGGTCAAGCGAGATTTACCAATCCCTGCTTTGCCCGATAACATGACGACCTGCATTCCCTTGCTAGTCATCTGTTCATATACCTTAACTAAAGAGGCATATTCAGTATGACGACCTACAAACGGGATAGTCAGCCGAACATACTGTTGTTTGGTGTGATTTGGCTGTGCCAGTTGTTGCTTACGAATACGTCCTACTAAGGTTTGGGTCTCTGCTGAAGGTTCAATCCCTAGTTCTTCTGCGAGTATTGTCCGACAGATTTCATATTGAGCAAGTGCAACACTGCGCTCGCCATGCAGAGCAAGCGCCCGTATCAATTGCTGATGAGCCTCTTCGCGCCAAGGTTCTAGCGTCAGTTGGCGGCGCGCGAGACTTTGAGCTTTTTGATAATCGCCATATTCTATGCTGTTGACAGTCAAAGTAAACAGAGTATCCAAAGCCAGCCGATGCAAACGCTCCCGTTCCTGCCTTAGCCACTCGTCGAATTGGGGACTGTCGCAGGTAAACCCCGATAGCAAGTCACCACGATAAAGAGTAATTGCTGACTCTAGTTGATCGTTTTCCAGATAGGACAAGAAGTCGTTTACATCAAGGGAAAAGTGGCTATCAGCATTGAATTGTACACTGGAGCGCGTGACTACCAAGTACGACTCGTTTGCCGAATCCATATCACCCAACACCTGACGAAGTTGATAGAGTGATTGACGCAGATTTTGCCTGGCAATTGATTCAGGATCATCTGACCAGAAAAAAGTTGCCAGCACATCGCGTGAATGCGGCTCATCATGATTCAATGCAAGATAAACGAGTAGACCCTGTACTTTACTGGATCGAAAATTGCTTAGTGTTCTTTCGTCTAATGTCGCTTGAAATGTACCAAGCAAAGATAGCGTGAGATGTTTCATTGATACTCTTTAAAAAAATGAAATTATTGAAGCTATATTGGATTATAGCCGAGAAACAAATAGATGATGGCACTAAGTGCTGACGATCTGCTGACGTTGGATTGGTATTGTTTAAATAACCACTTTATTTGGTTTACTGCAAACATAGTTTCAACAACAAGGAGATCAAAAATGGCTACATTATTTAGTAGAATAAATACATCAGACCCGAAAGCTTTCATCGAGACAGCTAAAAGTTATCCACAAGAAGAACGTGATAAATGGGGTGTTATTGAAAATAGTGTCCTTCGTGTCGCTGATGGCAGTGGTTTTATGCTTGTCAGCACCTACAAGACACTGGAAGAAGCTCAGAAACACAAAGCATATATCGAAGAATCACCAGATGTCGAGGCACTTATGAAACGAATGGGTGTGCAATTACCCACAGACATATGGATTGCCGAACAAGCGTAGCTTATCTAGAAATTCACCAATCTAAGAAGCCTGTCTTAACGTCGAGAAATCTCAGTTAGGGCGGGCTCCTTTTTGATTATCCATCATCTTTTACGCTAATAAGGAGAACCAAATGTATACATTTTTCGGTAGCATGATTGTACCTGATACCAAAGCCTTCATTGAAATGGCTAAATCAATGCCGAAAGAACATCTTGATGAATTTGGCGTTGTTGAACAAACGATATATCTTGCGGATGAAAATCGCGTCATGATTGTCAATACGTACAATACGCTGGAAGAAGCTCAGAAGCACAAAGCAAATATCGAATCACCTGAAGTCGAGGCACAAATGAAGCAAATGGGTGTACAACTGCCAATGGACTTATGGATCGCTGAACAAGTGTAGCTTACCTAGAAATTCACCAATCTAAGAAGCCTGTCCTAACGTCGAGAAATCTCAGTTAGGGCGGGCTCTTTGTTCGTTCTGTTAAAGATGGGCAATGAAGATGATCTATCTATTCATGCGACATCGTGTCGAGGACTATGCAAGATGGAAAGAGGTCTTCGATTCGCATCTTCCGGCTCGTCAGGCTGGTGGAGCTACCGATGTAGTGTATGTGATGCGTAACGTTGATGATTGCAACGAGATTACAATTATACTGGGCTGGCACGACCTGAAGACGGCCCGGACATTCAGACAATCCGTTAGCTTGAAGGATGCGCTGCACAAAGCTGGGGTTATCAATTTGACCGCGATTCAATTTTTGGAGGCTGTTTATTAAAGCGATTCCTCGGTTGACACAGGTATTTGTCTAGGCGTATTGAAAGGCGATCAACCACCTAACAGTTGATCGATTATGTAATCACTTTACTCTTTGCTCCCGCGATATGAATGATATAGGTTGAAATAAAAAAGAACTTCTCGAGGTAATTTCGGAAGCTCTTTATCCTATAGTATGTGCGGGAGCGACGGGGGTCGAAGCATAGGCAGTATAACGTTCTGGTTCTTCCTCCAAAGCGGAAGTTCTGGAAATTGGCTGGTTAAAGTGATGTCTAAATTGCGAAGCGCTGCATGATAGCATGATCATCACTTGAATTGACAAAGCTAATAAACAGGGACTATAAAGCCTGAACACTAAACCTTCTTTGCGAACGAAGTGAGATTGGAGTAATCTTATGCGCAAAGGAGATGAGAGATGAGCAAGGGAAGCGAAAAGAAGCTGGCGCATCGGCGGTTACAGATGCTGGAATTCGCCGAAACACTGGGCAATGTCAGCGAAGCCTGTCGCAAGATGGGGATCAGCCGGACGCAGTTCTACGAGTACAAGCGCCGCTATCAGGAGCAAGGCCTGGAGGGGCTCAAAGACCTGCCGCCAATTCATAAGTCCCACCCGCAGACGACCGCGCCGGAAGTGGTCGAGCAGATCGTCGAGTGGGCCTACAAGCAGCCCACCTGGGGTTGTGAGAAAATCAGCATCAAACTCAAGCAGGCCGGGACGCGCTTGAGCGCAGTCACGGTGCAGGACATTCTCAGCAAGCACGAGTTGGGCAGCCGACGGCAGCGTTTGTTCGCGGCGGAGAAGCGCCATCTGGCGGGGGAGATCGAGCTGGATGAACAGGTGATTGCAGCCTTGGAGCGCAACAATCCCTGCTACCGCGAACGCCACATCGAGAGCAGTCGTCCGGGCGAGCTGCTCAGCGTCGACACCAGCAAGATTGGGGAGTTGCCTGATGGGACAAAGATCACCCTGCACGCCGTGGTGGACACCTATGGCAGCTATGGCTTTGGCCTGCTGCATAGCAGCAAACAGCCCGAAGCGAGTGCCTTGCTGCTGCACAACGACGTGTTGCCCTTCTATGCGCGCCATGAATTGACCATCGAGACGATTCTATCGGACAACGGGCGCGAATTCTGTGGCACGCACGCCCATCCCTATGAGCTCTTTCTGGCCCTCAACGATATTGAACACCGGCGCACGCCCGTCCAGCGCCCACAGGCCAATGGCTTTGTCGAGCGCTTCATTCGCACCGTTAAAGAGGAGTTCTTCGCCATCGCCTTCGGCCGCAAAACCTATACCAACCTTGACGATCTGCAAACGGACTTGGATGCCTGGTTGCTGGAGTACAATACCGAACGGCCTCACTTGGGCTACCGCAACATGGGCCGTTGCCCCATTGAAACTGTGTCCGGTTTCACCACCAAGCTGTCAGCTTAGATGGTTTAGTGTACA
>JAIOHN010000300.1 GCA_019912985.1 Anaerolineae bacterium
ATCCTCGGCTGGCTGAAGCAGCACATCAAGTCGGCCGGGGGCTGGTCCAGCGAGCGCGTGATCGTCTTCACCGAGTATCGCGCCACACAGAAGTGGCTCGTCGATCTGCTGACCGCCGAGGGTCTCGGCGGCGGCGATCGGCTGATGACGATCTACGGTGGCATGGACAAGGACAAGCGTGAGGCCGTGAAGGCAGCCTTCCAGGCCGACCCGAGCGTTTCACCCGTTCGCATCCTGGTCGCCACCGATGCTGCCTCGGAGGGTATCGACCTGCAGAACCACTGCCGCTACATGATTCATGCCGAGATTCCGTGGAACCCCAACGTCCTCGAACAGCGCAATGGTCGCATCGACCGCCATGGGCAGAAGGCCAAGGAAGTGCTGATCTGGCATCCGGTCGGCGCCGGCTACCGCCTCGAGCAGTTGGGGGCGGATGTCGCGGCTGGCAGTCTCGAGGGTGATCTCGAGTTCCTGATGGTGGCGGCGCGCAAGGTCGAGGCGATCCGCACCGATCTCGGCAAGGTCGGCCCGGTCATCGCGTCGCAGGTCGAACAGGCGATGCTCGGCAAACGCAAGCAGCTCGATACGACCCGGGCTGAGCGCGATGCCCAGGCCACTGCCCGTGAATTGCCGATCGAACGCAAGCTGCGTGAGCGGATCGCTCGCCTCCACGATCAACTGGTCGAGACCCGCGAGGTCTTCCATCTCAGCCCCGCCAACGTTCGGGCTGCCGTTCAGGTGGCACTGGATCTCGCCCGCCTGCCGGCGCTCGAACCCATCGACCACCCCGGCGCGGCGAAGGGCACCGTGTTCCGGATGCCGCCTTTCCAGGGTACTTGGGCACGATGCACCGAGGGGCTCCCGCATCCCCACACCGGCGTTCGGCGCCCGGTTACGTTCGATCACGACGTAGCGCGCGAGCGTGACGATGTCGTCCTCGTGCACCTCGAACACCGGCTGGTGCAGATGTGCCTTCGCCTGCTTCGTGCTGAGGTCTGGGCGCCGGACGACGTCAAGCGTATGCATCGCGTCACCGCGCTCGTGGCGCCGGACACCGCGATGACCACGCCCGCCGTCATCGTGATGTCACGGCTCGTCGTCACGGGCGGTAACTCGACGCGGTTGCACGAAGAGCTGACCGCCGCGGGAGGCTTGCTACAAGATGGCCGCTTCACTCGGCTCAACGTGACGCAGACGGAAGCCATCCTGTCGGCCTCGAAGCCCATGCTGCCGGGGTCCCAGGTCCTCGGCGCGTTGCAGAAGGCCTGGCCCAAGATCGAAGCTGCCGCGCTCGCGGCGACTGAGGCGCGGTCGAACGACCGGATGAAGAATCTGCAGAACACGCTCGACCGCCATCGCACCCAGGAGATGGACGACATCGCCAAGGTGCTCGAAGAGCTTGCACGGTCCATCCGCCAGAAGCTCGGCGAGGCCGACCCGGCGCAGCTCGCGTTCTGGAGCACCGAGGAACAGGAGCAGCTCCGCCGCAATGCGGACAGCCTGCGGGGCCGTCTCGCGGCCATCCCGGCGGAGATCGAGAAAGAGCGCCAGCTGATCGCTGCGCGCTACGCAGAGCCGGTCGCGCGCACATTTCCGGTGGCAGTCGTCTTCGTGGCGCCCCAATCGATGGCTCGGAGCGTGTCATGAGCGCGATTGCTCGCCATCACAACGAGTGGCTTGAGTTCCTCGAGCCCTCCGGCCCCTTCCTCACGCTGCCCGTACTCGTTCGCGTCTTCCCGCAAGGGCTGCCGAAAGTCGACGGCAGGAAGCTCGGCCGCTTGCGTGCGGCCTATGAGGAGTGGGCCAACGCGCAGGACGCGAAGGCGCCGGATGCCAGCGCCCTCCATGCCACCTGGGTGCAACTCATCCTGGGCGAACTTCTCGAGTTCGACGACCAAACGCTGCGATCGGGTGACGGCCTGCCGTCCGGCCTAGTCGTACCCCTGGCCGAGCACCATGAGACGCTCCGGCCATCGATGGCGATCGTGGAGCCTAGCGGCCGAGCCAAGGCTGGTACGCCTCGGCTCCTCGTCGCCGTCTGGCCCTCCAATCAGGACATCGAATCCGCCGTCCCCAGCGCGCGTTGGGCGGCCTCACCTCTTGAGCGCATGACGCAGCTCTGCCGCGCGACGGGCGTCCGCTTGGGCCTCGTGACCAACGGCGAGCGTTGGACCGTCGTCGATGCGCCCGTCGGCCAGACCGCCGGCTATGCCAGCTGGTACGCGGGTTTGTGGCTGCAGGAGCCGATCACGCTGGCCGCCTTCGATGCGCTGCTCGGCGTTCGTCGCTTCTTCGCGGTGGCGGACACGGACACGATTGAAGCTATGTTGGACGAGTCGGTCGCCTTCCAGCAGGAAGTCACCGACCAGCTTGGCTACCAGGTGCGCCGTGCCGTCGAGGTGCTCGTGCAGGCTCTCGACCGAGCGGATCTCGATCGCAAGCGCGAACTCCTGCGTGACGTTCCGCCCGCACGGCTCTACGACGCCGCACTCACTGTGATGATGCGACTCGTCTTCCTCTTCTGTGCGGAAGAGCGTGGGCTCTTGCTTCTCGGCGACGAGACCTACGACGCCAACTACGCCGTCTCGACGCTGCGCACGCTCCTGCGCGAGGAGGCCGACCGCGTCGGTGTGGAAGTGCTCGAACGCCGGCAGGACGCTTGGGCGCGCTTCCTCGCCACCTTCCGTGCTGTCCATGGCGGTGTCGAGCACGAAGCACTACGTCTGCCAGCGCTGGGCGGCAGCCTATTCGACCCTGATCGCTTTCCGTTCCTTGAGGGGCGTGCCGCAGGAACGTCGTGGCTCGATACGCCGGCCTCTCCGCTCCCCATCGACAACCGGACCGTGCTGCATCTGCTTGAGGCACTGCAACTGCTGCGTACTCGAGGGGATGGTGGGACGAGCGAAGCTCGAAAGCTGTCCTACCGCGCGCTGGACATCGAACAGATCGGCCACGTCTACGAAGGTCTCCTCGACCACGTCGCGGTTCGCGTCGATGCGGATACTCTGGGACTGACCGGTACAAAGGACAAGGAGCCCGAGCTCTCGCTCGATGATCTGAACCGCGAGCGGCGACACGGCATGGATGGACTCATCGGGTTCCTGAAGGAACACACCGGCCGTGCCACCTCCGCCCTGCGCAACGAGCTCGACGCCGAACTCGATGAGGTCGCGGAGCAACGCTTGCTCGTCGCCTGCGGCAACGACAAGGCCCTGGTCAAGCACATCGCGCCCTATCACGCCCTGATCCGCAAGGACGTCTGGGGCTACCCGCAGATCTATCGGGCTGGCAGTTTCATGGTCACCGGAGGGTCGGAGCGCCACCAGACTGGCACGCACTACACCCCGAAGTCACTGACCGAGCAGATCGTCATCGAGACGCTCGAGCCCCTCGTCTATGTCGGCCCGGCCGAGGGCAAGCCGCGCGATGCCTGGAAGTTGCGGTCGGCAGTGGAACTCCTCGAACTCAAGATCTGCGACATGGCAATGGGCTCCGGCGCCTTCCTCGTCCAGGTCTGCCGGTGGCTCGCCGAGCGCGTCGTGGAAGCATGGGAGGAGGCCGAGCGCCAAGGCGCTGCGATTTCGGCCGACGGGGAAGTCCTGGAGAAGGCCGTGGGGCACGATCTGCTGCAAGCGGAACGCGAGGAGCGGCTGAGCTTCGCGCGCCGCCTGGTCGCAGAGCGTTGTGTCTATGGGGTCGACATCAACCCGATGGCCGTCGAGTTGGCCAAGCTCTCGCTGTGGCTCGTTACCTTGGCAAAGGGCCGGCCGTTCGGCTTCCTCGACCACAACTTGCGCTGCGGCGACAGCGTGTTGGGCATTCATCGGCTGGAACAGCTCACCGAGCTCTCCATGATGCCCAATGGGAAGGGCCAGCGGCGGCTGTTCGGACAGAACATCGAAAGAGCAGTCCACGACGCCATTGACCTAAGGCAGCGCCTGCGCAAGATGCCGATCCGAGACATACACGATGTCGAAGCGATGGCAAGGTTGGATGCCGATGCACGGCAACGGCTTGAGATCGCCGAGTCCGTCGCGGATGCCTTCATTGGCGAGGTGCTGGCTTCCGGGGGCATCGAGAAAGCCCTGGGCAATGCAGTCGCCTCGCTCGCGATTCAAGCCGGCCAAGCCATCGCGGGCAATCGGGAGGCCTACGCGACCATCGTCCGACGGGCAGAAGGCGCTTTGAACGTGGACTTACCTGTCGGGAAGCCATGCCGTCGTCCCTTTCACTGGCCGTTGGAATTCCCGGAGGTCTTTCTCAGGCAACGGCCTGGCTTCGACGCCTTGGTTGGCAACCCCCCATTTCTAGGAAACCGGCTTTGGAGGGGCGCAATGGGCGACAAGTTCCAGTGGCAGTGTCAGATGGTGCTCGGAACCTCGCCGGCCAAGATCGATTTGTGTGTCGTCTTCCACCGCCGAGCCTTCGACTTGCTGCAAACCAGTGGCTGCTACGGTCTATTGGCGACCAGCAATATTGCTGAAGGTGGTGCGATTCAAGTCGGCTTGGGCGTACTCGTCCAGAACGGCAGTATCTTTTTCGCCAAGAAAGACCTGCCGTGGCCGGGCACGGCGGCAGTTTCGATCGCCGTGGTCTGTTTGTTCAAGGGCCGCTGGCGCGCGGATTGTGTCGCTGATGGACAGAAGTGCGCACGTATCGGCCCAAGGTTGGAGCCTGAGTCAATTGGTTTGTGGACGCCGCAGGTCCTGGCAGATGCGCCATTCGCATTCGCGGGTGTCGACAACAGTAAGGGACTAGCATTTCTCATCACCGCTGAAAGCGCGTGGTTCGAGCGCCTCAAGAGCGAGGCGGATAGCCTCCTGAGGCCATACATCAACGGAGATGACATCACCAGTTCGGCGCTAAACAGAATCGAGCGTTGGGCACTGGACATCGGTGATCGGCCGCTGGACGAGATCGCAAAACGATGGCCGATCGCGATGCAATTCCTCATGGAGGCAGTCAAGCCGGCGCGAACAGCCGCTGCCCTCAAGAGCTATGAAGGGCTGAGCGATCGCTGGTGGCAATTCTGGCGCCATCGTGCCGACTTGATGCGCAGGCTTAGAACGAATACTGCATGTATCGCGTATTCGAAGGTCACGAAATACCCGATTTGTATGCTGGCCGACTCCAATTGGATCTATTCGAATCGTGTCGTGCTGGTCGCTGTCGAGCGAGTGGATATGTTGGCCATTTGCTTGAGCTCACCCTTTCGGTCTTGGTTGGAAAGGTATTGTGGTGGTGGCTATTCTGGTGTCATTGGGATATCGATAAGTGAGTCGATTGCGACGTATCCAATTCCGAATCAGGAAGTTCCCAGAGCGGGTATCGATGCAGCCAGTCGATTCAATCGCCTCGCGATTGAATTTGGTGCCGCGCGCAAATGTGGGCTGACTGATGTCATGAACGCGGTCAACATGCCGAGCGAAAGCGACAGTGGGATCGCGGAACTACGTCGCCTGATGGCCGCAATCGACAGCGACGTGCTGACCGCTTACGGCTGGGGCGACGTTGAAATCGACTACGATTTTCGCGAGTTCCAAGCTGGTTCCGTTAACGATCCCTGGCGCTGGGCGGTATCAAGTGAGGTAGCTACCGAGCTGCTCCACCGGCTCAACACGCTGAATCGTGAGCGCGTCCAGGAGAGTTCGACTGCGGGCCGTGTGGCAACCGTCGTCACGAGCTCGAAGCGGGGACGCAGAGCGAAGGGTGCCCCTGCGGCAGTCACAGGCGGACTGTTCGACGGAGAGGCTGAATGACAGCACTCTCGGCCGACCGCCCCAGCAACGACCCAAAAGACGATCTTTTCGGGCATGCCCCGTTTGCGAGGAGCCTGGCAGACAGCCTGTGTCGCTATCCGGGAAACGACGGCCTTGTCGTCGCTCTGTACGGTCCGTGGGGCTCCGGCAAGTCCACGGTACTGAGCTACGTGCAGCACTACTTGGAGCAACAAACGGAAGATCAGCCGGTCCTGGTCAAGTTCAACCCCTGGTGGTTCTCAGGACAGGAGAACTTAGCCCGTGCGTTTCTTGGCCAGTTGCAGGCGGTGCTGCCCGCAAAGAGCGAGAAGTTCAGGAAGCTGGGTGACCTTCTGGGCGATTTTTCCGAGGGCATCGGTGGCCTGATCGACCTCAGCGGGATGACGGGCGGCGCGGGAAGCAAGCTCGGCAAGCTGCTCGGCTTGATCACCAAGCGAAAGCCGAAGGACGTTCCGGCGCTGAAGTCAGAGATCAGCAAGATCCTCCTCGAGGCGAAGCAGCGAATTCTGGTGGTCATCGATGACATCGACCGCCTCACGCCAGAGGAGACGCGGCAGCTGTTCACAGTGATCAAGGCGCTGGCCGACTTCCCAAACATCGTCTATCTGATGGCGTTCGATCGTGACGTGGCTGCTCAAGCCATCGAGCAGCAAGGCGGGCTCCCAGGCGCGCGGTATCTGGAGAAGATCGTCCAGGTGCCCTTCGAACTCCCGCCAGTCGATCGAATCGCCCTGCGGGCGATGTTGTTCAAACGTCTCGACGAGATCCTCGGCAACGTGCCCGACGGGGTCTTCGACCATGAATACTGGACGAACGTCTATCACGACGGCATCGATGCGCTGATTCAGGTACCTCGTGATGTCGTCCGCTTCGTCAACACTCTTGCGGTCACCTATCCGTCGGTCCGTGGCGAGGTCAATGCGGTCGACTTCATCGCCCTCGAGTCGATTCGCGTCTTCTTGCCAGACCTCTATGACACCTTGCGTGCGAACCCTGAACGGTTCGCTGGTCACTCCAACGGCAGGCATGAGGCTGACCGCCGTGAATCGGAGGCGTTTCATCGAGCATGGATCGAGAGCCTGCCTGCTGAGCATCGCGACAGTTCGCGAGCCCTGATCGAGCGCGTGTTTCCCAAGACGAGCAGCATGGGCTATGGGGCCGACTGGCTGACTGACTGGCGGCGCAATCTTCGCGCGTGCCATCCGGACTTGTTCCCAATCTACTTCCGGCTGTCCCTGCCGTCAGGCGCGGTTAGTCGAAGAGAGATGCTCGACCTACTGTATTCGATAGCCACACCGGAGAGCTTCAAGGCGCGGCTGCTGGCCGCAAAGAGCGAAAAGCGACCGGACGGACTCACGAGAGCGCGGGCGCTCCTCGAACGCCTGATGGATCATGTCGAGGCCGACATTCCCAGCGCCCAAGTCGCCACGACCATCGAAGCGCTACTCGACGTCGGCGATTCGTTGATCGACTATGACGACGAGCGCGGGATGTTCGACTTCGGGAACATCTCGCGGGTATCGCGCCCCGTGTATCACCTGCTGAAGCGGGTGCCGGGCGACCAGCGCGCTGCAGTGCTCGAAGCTGCAATCCGCTCTGGTCATGCGGTTGCGGCCCAGCGCCGTGTACTGAGCGCATTGGCAGAAGGGGCAGCCAAGTCGGAGACCACAGGTGATGAGGTGCTTCTCGCTTCTGCCGAAGTCGATCGCCTGAAGATCGCGTGGATCGAACGGATGAAGAGTGTTGCTGGTGAATCTCCGTTCGCCTTGCACCCGCAACTCCCGCGTCTCCTTGCGGCTTGGCGGCAGTGGGCAGGTGATGCCGAGGTCCGTGCATGGTGCGATCGAGCCGTAGCCTCAGATGAAGGACTGCTGAGGTTGATCGCAGCCTTCCTTCAGCACACCAGGTCGCAATCGTTTGGGGACGTGGCCGTCCGCGTGCAGCCGCGCTTGAACCCTGCATGGATGGAACCGTATATCGATGTCCAAGCATGCTTCGAGCGGCTTTCGGAGATGGCCGCAGGCGGCAAAGTTCCTGATTGGGCGAGCGAGGCAGTTGCCCAGTTCTTGAAGGAACGGCGCATGTTGGAGGCAGGCAAAAACCCGGACGGAATTGGCGCTTTCGACGATGACGGAGCCGCATGAGAATAGGAACGCGCGATCGATCTATTCGGTCACGCTGTGGACAGGAGAGATTTCGTGACCGTTAGCGAAGCAAATGCCTGGCTGGTGACTCAGGCCAAGGATTCGAAATACTCGAATGTCGAGGGTAAGGCGTACGAGTATCCGCAACGCATTCAATATAGTCGGCAGATCAAGTCAGGCGACGTTCTGATCGTACTGTTGCCCTCACGCGAGGCAGTCACTGGTGGACGCATCGTGGGCGTTGGGCGTATAGGCCAGATCATCAACGAGGGAAGTGATCGCCTTGTCGCGATGTATGACCGTTACCTGAAGCTGGCTCCGCCAGCGACGTTTGAGGAGATCGGTGGAGATCCTCGGAAGAACCGCACCATCTCCATTAACCCGGCAAATCAAGCTCTTGTGGCGAAGCTCATTGAGCGCGGAGGCATGGCGAGCCTCGACGATCTGCCAAGCCGCCCAGCCGCCTCCCCATCGCCAGCGCAGCTGCCGTCCGATCACGACCTGCGGGAGCTACTGCACGACGCGGTCGTGAAAGACCTCCTCGGCCCAGCGAGCGGACCCGACGAGGAGATCCTGGGCACCAGCGTGCGTGACCGCTACCTCGTGGGCAAGCTCGCACCGAAGGAGTCGCCGATCGACCAAGCGGACACGGGCGACCTTGCCGAGAGCGGCAGCGATAGCGGCGACGATGGTGGCGCCGAGGGCGCGACGCTGATGAGCCAGTCGATCGTGCCATCGTCATGCGGACTGACGTTCTGCGTCGACGCGAGCTGTGAGGCACTCGAGGTGGAGGTCACGTGGGGCCACTACCGCAAGACTGAGAGCGAAGTCCACGTCACCGAGGCTGGGAACCCGAAGCGGGTGTGGAAGCGTCGCGCGGCGGGCGGCACGGTGAAGCTTGGTCTCGTGGCTGGGGAAGTCGGGCGCTTGGTGCCGGATGCCGAACAGCCAGAGGTCTTCGTGCGTGGCGTGGTCCGTCCGCCGACTTCGGCTGGCGAGAAGATCGTGACACTGTTTCTGGTCAACGACCAGGAGGCACCGGAGACGAATCAGGACGAGGCGTGGCTATTCCAGGCACAACTCGCGATTCGTGCGCCGGACGGGACAGATGTGTTCCGCCGCCGCCCGACGGGCGAGAGCGCCTCCGACGACGACGAGCGAGCCGCCCTGGCAATGCTCTACCGCGACCAGGTCGAGTTCGCGGTCGGCCACGGTGTCAGCGTGCACTGGGATCTGAGCGCCGGGCGCGTCAATCGCGCCGTCGCAGTTCGGACCCAGGTCGTACCGTGGTACGACGTACCAGTGACCGAGGCACCCACCGCGGCCGACCTGTCGGGTTTGGCAGATCTGATACTGGACATGAGGCAACTCGCCGACCTGGACGAGAAGACGCTGGCGAAGACGCTCGGACTCTTGCACCAGGAGTACGCGGCCTGGATCGACGGTCAACGGAATCGTGTCGATGCCAAGGCGCTCGGCGAACACGAGCCCAGTGCCCGAGAGGCGCTGGAGAAGTGTCGGCGCACCGGCGAGCGATTGAAGGCGGGCATCGACAAGGTACTGGCCGATCCCATGGCCCTTGAGGCGTTTCGCTTCGCCAACCGGGCGATGTGGCTGCAGCGGGTGCGCAGTCTCTACGCGCTCGAGCGGCGGCGAGGCAAGGACACGAAGCTCAAGGACGTCGACGTCCCTAAGAACCGGAGTTGGCGCCCGTTCCAGTTGGCGTTCGTGCTGTTGTCGATACCGTCGCTCGCCGATCCCAAGCATGCGGACCGTACCGACCCGGCCGGCGCGATCGCCGACCTGCTCTGGTTCCCCACCGGCGGTGGCAAGACCGAGGCGTATTTGGGAGTGGCGGCGTTCGCAATGGCGATCCGACGGCTGCAAGGCTCATTGGGCGGTTTGGACCACGCACACGGCCTGACGGTGATCATGCGCTACACGTTGCGCCTGCTGACGATCCAGCAGTTCCAACGTGCATCGACGCTGCTGTGTGCGATGGAGGTCATTCGCCGCGAAGCGCTGGCCAAGAGCGACAAGCGGTGGGGCGAGACCCCGTTCCGCATCGGCCTTTGGGTTGGCCAGCGAGCGACACCCAATACGACGGCCGACGCCCAACAAGCCATCCAGAACGCGCGCGGCAACCAGTGGCGGCAACTGGGAACCGGCACGCCGGCGCAGCTGAGCAGCTGCCCGTGGTGCGGCTCGGAGATCCAGCCTGGGCGTGATGTCGTCGTCAAGACGTCGCCGAACTACTTCGGGCGAACCTATACCTTCTGCTCGGATGCACTGGGCCGCTGTGAGTTCACGCCGTCGAAGGCGCCTGACGAGGGGCTGCCGGTCGTCGTCGTCGACGAAGAGATCTACCGGCTGCTGCCGTCGATGATGATCGCCACGGTCGACAAGTTCGCGCAGATGCCATGGCGGGGCGAAGTCCAATCGCTCTTCGGTCGGGTTAACGGCTTCTGCCAGCGTCACGGATTCCTCTCCCCGGACGATCAGGACACGGGTACTCATGCCGCGTCGCGTGGTCAACCGCGGGTCACGCGGCAAGCGCACGGTTTTGTTCGCCCGCCCGACTTGATCATCCAGGACGAGCTGCACCTCATCAGCGGGCCGCTGGGCACCATGGTCGGCCTCTACGAGACGGCAGTCGACGAGCTGGCGACCTGGGACTTCGAGGGCAAGCGCGTTCGGCCGAAGGTGATTGCATCGACGGCGACGGTTCGCAAGGCGCGTGAGCAGGTCCACGGGCTGTTCCAGCGCCAGTTGCAGATCTTCCCGCCTCACGGGCTAGACGCCTCCGACAACTTCTTCGCGAGGCAGCGCGCGGTGTCGAAGGACAAGCCCGGCCGCCGTTACATGGGGATCTGCGCGCCGGGCGCCTCGCGCCCCTCGGTGCTGATCCGCGTCTACGTGGCCTTCCTCACGGCGGCGCAGCGCCTGCGCGAGCTCTACGGCGAAGCGGCCGATCCATGGTTGACGGCGGTTGGCTACTTTAACTCGCTGCGCGAGTTGGGCGGCATGCGGCGCCTGGCGGAGGACGACGTGCGTACGCGCGCATTCCGCGTGAAGTTCGGCGAGCTGGAGCGGCCTGGCCTCGCCCAACGAGACGTGCGGCAGATCCAGGAGCTGACTTCGCGCGCGTCGAGCTCGGACATCCCGCGGATCCTCGATCGGATGGAGGTGACCTTTCCGGCCATAGGCGTGAAGAAGGATCCAAGTCCGATCGATATCGTGCTCGCGACCAACATGCTCTCGGTCGGCGTGGACGTGCAGCGGCTCGGTCTGATGGTGGTGAACGGTCAACCCAAGACGACAGCCGAGTACATCCAGGCCACGAGCCGCGTCGGTCGTCACAAGCCGGGTTTCGTGTGCACGGTGCTGAATTGGTCGCGACCGCGGGATCTGTCCCACTACGAGAGCTTCGAGCACTACCACGCAACCTTCTATCAGCATGTCGAGGCGCTCTCCGTTACGCCCTTCGCCCCACGCGCGGTCGATCGTGGCCTGACGGGCGTGATGGCCTCACTGCTTCGTTTGCAGGGGGTCGATCTGAACGCGAACGAAGGGGCAGGGCGCTTGACGAGCTCCGGCGACCCCAAGGCCAAGGCCGTCACTGCTGCGCTCGCCGCGCGCGCTTGGAGTGTCAGCGAGGCCGTCGCAGTGAAGGACCGCACCGAGCAGCTGGCCAAGGAGCGCATCGACCGATGGGTCTACGAAGCACAGAAAGGTGGCCGCACGCTCGGCTACAAGGGCAAGAAGGATGGCGACACCGTGGGCCTGCTCAAGTCGCCCGGACCGCAGCCCTGGGAGACGTTCACGACACCGACGTCGATGCGTGAGGTGGAGCCGAACGTGTCGCTGATCCTAGGCGGCCTCGAGGGCGTCGATGCGCCGATGTGGGAGCCGGCTGCCACGCCCGGCGGTGCAGTCCAGGAGGCCGACGAATGAACCAGCCCTATCCCGTTCGAGTGGGCGAGCTGAGGCCCAGCCAGCTTCTCTGGGCATACGGCTGCGGCTCGCTCGTCGATCTGCCGCAGGTGTCCGTTGTGGTCATGGGTCTCAACTTCTGGGATCCGTCGAGTTGCCTCCCGGTTGGTGAGGATCGGTTGCTCGGTGCCGTGCGGCGTGTGCTGGGCCCGCAGGTGGCGCGCCTTCTCGGCCCACCGATCCGGCCCGGAGGAGATGGTCCGTACAACCCATTCACACCGGAGGCGCGCATCGGGGTCCCGGTGTCGCCCTTCCCGCGATGGCTGCGCTGCCCACTGTGCGGGCGCATGGGGGAGGTGGGCAGCGGGCTCTTCGAACTCAAGGCGGAACCGTACCGTCCAGACCGGACCCGCTTCGTGCATGCCAACTGCGACAAGGCCAAAGGGTCGCCACCGACAGCCGTACCCGCACGCTTTCTCGTTGCTTGCCGCGGCGGGCACCTGGACGACTTCCCGTGGCACTACTTCGTCCACGGCGGTCCCTCCGATTGCCCCGGCCCGTTGAAGTTCTTCGAACAGGGCGCCTCACTGCAGACCGAGAACCTCTGGGTTCGCTGCGAGCGGTGTGACGCCAGTCGATCGTTGGTCGACGCGTTCGGCGACCGCGGCCAGCAGCTCCTACCAAAGTGTCGCGGCCGACATCCGCACCTCGGCCGCGCCGATGCGAGTTGCGACGAGCGTCTTCGGCCGGTCTTGCTCGGCGCGTCGAACAGTTGGTTCCCGGTCACGCTGACTGTCCTGGCTATTCCGACGAAGGGCGACAAGCTCGCCCAGCTGCTGGCGGACAAGAGCGATCTATTCTCGGACGTTGAGAGACAGGCCGAACTCGGTCTCGCACTGAAGGTGTTAGGAAGGAGCGGGATGCTCGGTGGCCTCGCCGAGTACAAGGCTGACGAGATCTGGGCGGCCTTGCAGGCGCTGCGAGGCGGTGGTGGCGGAGAGGAGGAAACGCCCGATCTGAAGAAGCCCGAGTGGGATGCATTCACGAGTCCGAATCCGCCGCAGAACTGGCCGGACTTCATGGTGACTCGGATCGCCGCGCCGAAGGGTCTCGAGGCGAAGTTCGACTTCACGGTCGTTGCGGAACGGCTGAGGGAAGTCAATGCGCTGATTGGGTTCACGCGCATCGAACCGCCCGAAGAGGCCAAGGAGGGGGGTGCCCCGCCACCCCGCGCACCACTTGCCAACGGCAAGCCGGAGTGGATCCCTGCGACCGAGGTTCGCGGCGAAGGGATATTCCTGCGCTTCAACAGCCAGCGGCTGGCGGAATGGCTGCTTCGGCCCGGCGTGAAGGCGCGAGAGGCTGCGCTGCTGCAAGGCCACAAGGCATTTCGAGCTGCACGAAAGCTATCGCCGCCGGAGGACAACTTCCCCGGGATCACCTATGTCCTGCTGCACACGTTCGCCCACGTTCTGATCCGCGAACTTGCGCTCGAGTGTGGTTACAGCGCTGCGAGCGTGCGCGAGCGGATCTACGCATCTGGATACGGTCAAGATCCTGACATGGCAGGTGTTCTGGTCTATACCGCCGCGCCCGATAGTGACGGGACACTCGGAGGCCTCGCCCAGTTGGGACAACCAGATCGACTCGGCGAATTGATCGCACAGGCGCTCGCACGCGCACGGATCTGCGCCTCAGACCCCCTCTGCGCGGAACACGTTCCCAACCACGATCGCTCGCTGCACGGTGCTGCGTGCCATGCATGCTCGTTCGTGGCCGAGACATCCTGCGAGGTCGGGAACCGGTATCTGGATCGATCGTTGCTCGTCTCCACCCTCGCTGGGACCGATCTGTCCTTCTTCGGCGAATGAACATCCCCACCGACTCGAGGCTTCAACTACTGCGAGTGCTCGTCGAGCTCGCGCGGGAGCTACCCCCTGGTACGCTGAACGCACTGATATCTGCACTGGAGCCCGGCGGAGGGAGACAGAACCTTGGCCGCTTCGCCGCGACGCCGACCATGAGGGAGAAGCTGCGAAGGCTCGAGGAACTATGTGGCCTGCAACCAGAGATCAACACCCAGGTCATTGCATTCGCGTTGCGGGCTGCCGCTGAGGCGGCTGCGGCAGTTGCCGTTGAACAGCGCGCTGAGATTGCGTGGACCGGGCCTGCGACAGAAGCCGTGCCTTTGCGGCGAGTCGATCAGGTGATCTACGACATGGTGGAAACCGCGAAGGAAGAAGTCCTGCTGGTCACGTATGCGGCCTACAAGGCCGAGAGGGCGCTGAAGGCTCTGCGAGATGCGACCGATCGCGGTGTACGTGTAAGGCTCGTCATCGAACTGGCAGAGGAGAGTGGCGGGAAGATCTCCTTCGATGGGCTTCAGGGCTTTCGGACGGTCGTGCCTTCCGCTCAGGTCTTCTTCTGGCCACTGGATCGCCGAAAGCGTAGCGCATCGGGCTCGTACGGCGCTATGCACGCCAAGTGTCTCGTCGCCGATAGGAGCAGGGCCATTGTCTCAAGCGCAAATCTGACCGACTACGCGCTCGAAACGAATATGGAGCTTGGGCTGTTGGTGGGGCGGCCGGTAGCTGTGCGTCTCGCTGAGCACTTCGCTCAACTCATTGTTCGTGGAGAATTGATATCGGCAATTTGAGGGGGTCTTACCCATCGTACCGTCTATCTGCCGACATAACTCCCCCCAATCGCTGGAAGGCGCAGACAAACTGCAAATTAGTACTGGCCATCATTTTTCACCC
>JAIOHN010000301.1 GCA_019912985.1 Anaerolineae bacterium
AAAGTGCAATGCCAGCGTATAGGCGGTCTGGGTGGGGATAAAAAGATCGGTGTTGAAAACTTCCGACACCACAGAGTCAACATCTGACCGATCTGTTTTGTTACCTGATGTAGCAACTGCCTCGGCACCTACCAGATAACGCTTGCCAAAAGCGGCTTTAATGTCGCTCAATAGCTGCTGATAGTGCGCAGCATCCTCCGGTTTCCCCAGGACAGCAGCGATCTTTGCCATAAGACTGGCATCATAAGCGAAGAATGCCGTTCCGATCAGATCACGCGGGGTCTCGGCATTGATGGAAAGCCAATCGCCAAAGCCAAGCCAACCCTCATAGCCCGGTGCGCAGCGAATGTAACCTGGACTGGTCTCGATCAGGAAGTCCATAAACCGGGACATCACAGCGTAATTCTTTTGCAAAATGCGGGTGTCACTATAACAAAGATATACCGTCCACAGACAGATAATCGCTGCATCGGCCCAGGCTGGTCCGCCATCCGGCCACCAGTCGGTTACCTGGGGCGCAACCGGAGGGATACTGCCTGTGTCGTATTGTGAATCGGCCACATCCTGAGCGCGTTTCGTCATAAACCCCGCAATATCCATATTAAAGGCAGCGGTGCGAGCAAACAATTGAATATCGCCATTCCAGCCAAGTCGTTCATCACGCTGCGGGCAATCGGTGGGTACATCCAAAAAATTGCCTTTTTGTGACCAGACAATATTGTGCTGTAATTGATTGATCGTTTCATCCGAGCATTCGAAATGCCCTGTTTCTGTCATATCGGAATAGAGCACGATACCCGTGATCGACTCGCGTGACGCGCGATCACCGATGCCGGAAAGTTCTACATAGCGGAAACCGTGAAAAGTAAACTTCGGTTCCCATACCTCCTCGCCCTCACCTTTGAAAGTGTAATGGTCGGTTGCCCGGGCGGACCGCAAATTAGTCACATAGAGCGAACCATCAGGATTGAGCACCTCGGCAAAGCGCAGTGTGGCAGTCGTTCCGGCGGGAGCACTGGCTTTCAAACGCACACGACCCACCATATTCTGCCCCAGATCATAAATACAGCGCTGATCGAAGAACGCACCAGAGGCAGTCGGCTCAGCAACAGGGTGCAGTATTTCCATACATTTGACAGTCGGGCCATTGGTCGCCACCAACGCAGCATCGCTATCCGCGAAGATTTGAACACGACGCCAGTCACTATCGTCAAAATCGGGTAAATCCCAACCGGGCATTTCCAGACGAGCATCATAGGATTCACCCATGAGTATGTCACTCTCCAGCAGCGGGCCATACTGAAACTTCCAGTCGCTGTCGGTGATGATCTGACTGGTAGTGCCATCCGTCAGCCTGACCTCCAACTGCGCGATCAGGCGAGGACAGTCAGCGTATAGTTGACGCTGGCGCAGACCAATATGCCCTATCGCCCAACCGTCACCCAACACTGCACCAATGACATTTTCGCCTTCCTGCAGCACCTCAGTTACATCATAGACCATGTATTGAATGCGTTTGTTGTAATCGGTCCACCCTGGCAAAAACACGTCATCACCGATGACACGGCCATTGAGACTACATTCGAAAAGACCGAGGGCGGTGATGTAGAGCCGAGCCGATTCGACGCTGTCCGGCAGTGTAAAGCGGCGGCGCAGATAGGGCGCTGGAACACTGCTATATGGGCCACCTACCAGATCTGCACCGACCCACTGCGCATTCCAATCACTGCGTGCCAACAAACCCATCTCAAACCATGCGATGTCGCTGTCACTGGCTTGATTGGTTTCGTCCCATACAGTTACTTTCCAATAAACCCGTTCGCGCGAACGCAGCGTTTTTCCTTCATATGGAACCTGGACGCTCTGGTCGCTGCTTACTTTATCACTATCCCACAAATCGGCTCGGCCTGTTTGCAGTTGATCAGGGCTGCTGGCGGCAAGGATACGATAAGCGGTTTGCCGTGCGCCCTGCCGGTCAGTCTGCATTTGCCAACCGAGGCGTGGCTGATGCACATCAATGCCCAGTGGATTAGTACGGTACTCGCAAATAAGGTTGCTAATCATCACAATTCTCTTTTCTAAATTGACTGGACTCCAGTACGACAGTGGCACTGCAATCCAGAATCTGTTAGG
>JAIOHN010000302.1 GCA_019912985.1 Anaerolineae bacterium
CGGGGTTCAGATCGACCTATCCGGCAAAATGGACGGACGAGGCGCTTATCTGTGTGAGAACCCGTTCTGCTGGGAACGCGCCATGACGACCGATGTACTCGCCAAAGCACTGCGAGTAACGTTGACTGATGAAGATCGCAAACGCCTGCAACAGGCCAAACCGTGATGTTTAGAGACATGACGAAGCAAACGGTCGGCCTTAAAATCTGTATAAGCATTGCGGTGGGTTAGGAAAGCCTGAACTTTTTCCTGATCCATCGCTTCATCTGTGGAGGTAATGATGGCACAGGAAAAACAGGTAATTCTCGTTCCGGACTATTTGACCGTCCGTGAACTGGCTGAGTTAATTGGCGCGAGTCCCATTGAGGTGATGAAACAACTCATCGCCAACGGGATTATGGCATCCATTAACCAGCAGGTTGACTTCGACACTGCCGCAATTGTGATCGAAGAAATGGGCTTTGAGGCGCAGTCTGAAAGCGCGATCGCGGCCCAGAAAGTGCGTGAAGAAGCCGCCAAATCCCAGGAATGGCGGCAGCTTTACGAGGGTGAAAAGCCCGAAAATCTCAAACCCCGCCCCCCGATTGTCACGATCCTGGGGCATGTGGACCACGGTAAAACGACCCTACTCGATACTGTTCGTAAAACCCATGTGGCCGAAGGTGAAGCCGGTGGCATCACCCAGCACATTGGTGCCTATCGTGCCATGCATGAAGGTCGCCAGATCACTTTCCTGGATACCCCCGGTCATGAGGCGTTCACTGCCATGCGCGCACGTGGTGCGCAGGGTGCGGACATCGCCGTGCTGGTGGTCGCTGCTGATGACGGCGTCATGCCGACCACTCGTGAAGCGATCAATCACGCGCGTGCAGCCAATGTGCCGATCATTGTTGCGGTCACCAAAGTCGACAAGCGCAATGCCAATATTGACCGCGTCAAGCAGCAGCTCGCCGAGCTGGACCTCGTGCCGGATGAATGGGATGGCAATACATTGGTTGTCCCGGTGTCGGCCCCAGAAAACAAGGGGATCGAGGACTTGCTGGAGGCCATTCTATTGGTCGCGGATGACAGTGACATCGTTGCGAACCCATCTGCGCCCCCGGCGGGTGTCGTGCTGGAAGCGGAAGTGCAGGCTGGGCGCGGCGTGGTCGCCACGCTGTTGGTACTCAACGGCACGCTTAAAACAGGCGACACCCTGCTGGCCGGAATGACCTATGGCCGTATCAAAGCGATGTTCGATGAAACGGGCAGCCAGGTGAAATCGGCTGGACCTTCGACACCAGTCGCCGTCATGGGCTTGAGTGACCTCCCAGAGCCCGGTGATAATTTCGAGCAGGTCAAGAACGAAAAGACCGCGCGCGCGCTGGCCGATGATCGCAAAGAAACTGCCGACGCGAATGCTTCCTCGGCGCGACCAGCGTTTACATTGGAAGATGTGTTCGCGCAGTTTTCATCTGGCGAAACCAAAGAATTGAACCTCGTTCTCAAGGCAGACGTCCAGGGGACGCTGGAGCCGATTATTGAATCGCTCGAGTCACTTGGCGAAACCAATCCAGAAGGCATCGGCGTGAATATTTTGGCCTCTGAAATCGGCAACGTCAGTGAGAACGATGTGATGCTCGCCAACGCGTCCGACGCCATTATCATTGGCTTCAATGTCGATATTGACAATGCCGCCCGCCGCACGGCGGACTCGCAGGGCGTGGACATCCGCCAGTACAACGTGATTTACAAGCTGCTGGAAGATATTGAACTGGCGCTGCAAGGGATGTTGGAACCTGTCTACGCGGATAAGACCATTGGTACCGCAGAAGTGCGCCAGGTCTTCAAGATTTCGCGTGTGGGTGCCATCGCCGGCAGCTACGTGCTTGATGGCGAAATCCGGCGTAATGCTCGAGTCCGGGTCGTCCGCAACGACCGGGTGATCGCTGAAAATGTCAGTGTAAGTTCGTTGAAGCGTGTCAGCGATGATGTGCGTGAAGTACGTGCCGGGTTTGAGTGCGGCATCGGCCTGGATGGATTCAACGATTTCCACGAAGGTGACTTGCTGCAATTCTATGTCAGCGAGCGCGTCAGCTAAATTGAGGTAAGGTGAGGGGCAGCATGATGATGTCATGTCTGCCCTTCTTTGACTCCATGAAAGGAATCGCAATCATGTCGATCAAACAAGACAGGGTAGCAGAGCGGATTCGCACAATTTTGAGTGAATTACTGCTGCGTGAAGTCTCCGATCCACGACTGCAAAATATCACGGTCACGGAAGTTTCGCTTGATCCTGAGTTGATGTTCGCCGATATTTATGTGAATGCGCTGGGCGATGAAAGCCGCCAGGCAGAAGTGCTGGCCGGGTTGGATCGCGCGAAAGGTTTTTTGCGGCGCGAAATTGGTAAGAATATCCGCCTGCGCAATACCCCTGAACTGCATTTCCACTGGGATGTTACGCTGGAACGTGGCGAACACATGAACCAGCTTATTGCCAACCTGAATATTCCTCCTGAAGAACCAGCTGATGACGACACTGAATTGGGCTGATGCTACAGCAGCCGTAGATGCGGCAACTCGGATACTGGTTGTGTCGCATGTCCAGCCGGATGGCGATGCTTTTGGGTCGGCTCTGGGGCTGGCAAATGCGCTGATTGAGCATGGGTGTCAGGTGGATGTTGCGATTGATGGTGGCAAGCTGGACTTCGTGGAATTCTTACCTGGCATTGCCATCCTCAAAAGCAAGCTCAAGCATGGCAAATGGGATTTGATGATTTCCGTCGATTCCAGCGATGAAGACCGAACCGGGCTGGCGGGAACCTATGGCCGCACCCACAGCCCAAAGGTGATTAACCTGGATCATCACGCCACCAACACCTTCTTTGGTGATATTTTCCTGGTGAAGCCGGAAGCGGTTTCCGCGACGCAGGTGGTTTACGAATGGCTGGTTTATATGCAGCAGCCCATCACCAAAGCCGTAGCGGTTCCGCTGCTGACCGGGCTGGTGACAGATACGTTGGGTTTCCGAACCAGTAATGTCCGCCCTGAAACACTGGGAATCGCCATGCACTTGATGGAAGCGGGGGCGTCACTCACCGAAATTACCGCCCGCACGCTGGATAGCAAATCCTACAGCACCATCCAACTCTGGAAGAACGCCCTGGCAACGGTGGAAATGCGTGGTGAAGTCATCGCCGCCACGATCACGCAGGCCAACCTTCGTGAAGCCAACATCAGCGACATGACGGATGGCGGTCTGGTTGGATTGCTCAACACAGTCAATGAGGCGATGATTGCAGTGGTGTTCAAAGAACTGAGTGATGGCAGTGTCGAGCTAAGCTTTCGCTGCAAGCCGGGTTACGATGTGGCCCAGGTCGCCTTCAGTCTGGGCGGCGGCGGACATAAGCAGGCCTCCGGCGCGACCATTCCAGGGCCGTTGGACGCTGCGCAGGAGCGCGTCCTGGCGCTGCTGCAAGCAGCCGCTAGTGTTGGCTCACTGACTATTGTGTAAATCACAAAAGGGATGCAGCGATTTGAACTGCATCCCTTTTTGATAAACGAGCTGTTCGCTCATGCGGGCTTGCGAGAAAAAGTTAAAAGTGATCCCTATTTCGGCACAGGTCGCAGGATATGGCAGGTGCTGTGATTATCTACTCAAAAGGAATTTATGATGCAGCCATCTGAAAATCGTTATGATGACATGCTCTATAACTACAGCGGACGCAGCGGACTCAAGCTGCCAGCGGTGTCGCTTGGCTTATGGCACAATTTCGGCGGTGTGGACTCGATGGACACCGCCCGCGAGATGCTCTATCGCGCTTTTGACCTGGGTGTGACGCACTTCGACCTGGCGAACAACTACGGCCCTCCACCCGGTTCCGCCGAGGAGAATTTCGGCAAAATTCTGGCGCAGGATCTGGGTCAATATCGTGACGAACTGGTGATTTCGTCGAAAGCCGGTTATCGCATGTGGCCCGGGCCTTACGGCGAGTGGGGATCCCGTAAGTATCTGCTTGCCAGCCTGGATCAGAGCCTCAAGCGGATGGGCCTGGATTATGTCGATATTTTTTACAGCCATCGCCCCGACCCTGATACGCCCCTGGAAGAGACCATGAATGCGCTGGCACAGGCTGTTCGTCAGGGCAAGGCGCTGTATGTGGGTATCTCCTCCTATAACGCGGAACAGACCCGACAGGCGGCGATGATCCTGCACGAGATGGGAACGCCATGCCTGATTCATCAGCCTTCATACAGCATGTTCAACCGCTGGATTGAGGATGGCCTGCTGCAAGCCCTTCAGGATGAAGGTGTGGGCTGCATTGTATTCTCGCCGCTGGCGCAGGGACTGCTGACCAATCGTTATCTGGATGGCATCCCTGTGGATTCTCGTGCGGCCAAATCACACGGCGCGCTCAGCAAAGACCGTATCACGGATGAGACACTAGAGCAGGTGCGGCAGCTCAATGAGCTGGCGCAGGAACGTGGTCAGACTCTGGCACAGATGGCAATCGCCTGGGTGCTGCGTCATCCGCAGGTGACTTCAGCACTCGTAGGGGCCAGCAGTGTCCAGCAGGTGGAAGACAATGTGGCTGCGCTGGACAACCTCAAATTCAGCAGTGATGAACTGGAAAAGATTGAGAACATTCTCGCAAAGTGATGCTCGGATTTCTGAATATTGATAAGCCCCTTGGCGTGACCAGTCACGATGTGGTGGCACATGTGCGCCGGGGATTAAAGATCAAGAAGGTTGGTCACGCGGGTACGCTCGATCCATTGGCGACGGGTGTACTGGTCATTTGTGTGGGGGCGGCCACCCGCTTGAGCGAGTATGTGATGCACACGACCAAACAATACCGGGCGCAGGTGCATTTAGGTATCGAGACAGAGACCTATGATGCTGAAGGCAGCGTGATTGCCGAATGTGACGCCAGCGCGGTCCCACGTGAGGCGGTTGAGCAGGCCCTACTGAGCTTTGTCGGCGATATTGACCAAACACCGCCGATGTACAGCGCGATCAAGCAGGGTGGGCGCAAGCTGTATGAGCTGGCGCGGGCTGGTGAAACGGTAGAACGTCCAGCGCGGGCGGTGCGCATTGATAACCTTACCCTGGTGGATTGGTCGCCGCCGCGCTTTACCATCGACGTGACCTGCAGTGCCGGGACGTATATTCGCAGTCTGGCACACGATCTGGGAGAAGTGTTAGGCGTGGGGGCGCACTTATCCGGTTTGATTCGCACGGCCAGCGGCGCATTCGGACTGGAAAATGCGACTGCGCTGGATACACTTTTAAGCAGCGACGACTGGCAGCAGTATTTGATCACGCCGCGTATGGCGCTGGCACAGCTTCCATCGCTGACACTGGACCAGGCAGCGGTGGATCATATTCTGCACGGTCGCACGATCCCGGTTGAGCAAGCCCCCGATGCCGAGCTGGTACAGGCTTATGATCCACAGGGTGTGTTTATCGCTGTTCTAAAGCGCAGCGGCTCGCACTGGCGACCGCACAAAGTGTTTCATCCATGAGAGAAAGGGACAGCATGGAACATATCTATGACCTCTCTGAAGCACGGTTGGAGAAGCCGTCGCTGGTGACAATTGGTGTGTTTGATGGGGTGCATCGCGGGCATCAGATGCTAATCAAACAACTTGTGGAGGACGCGCATCACCGTGATCGGCTGGCGGTGGTGGTGACTTTTTACCCGCATCCTGATGTCGTGCTGAAAGACGTAGAAACACGCTACTACCTCACAACACCAGAGCAGCGGGCCGAGCAACTGCTCAATCTGGGTGTGGATCTGGTGGTGACGCAGCGCTTTGATGATAACTTCCGACAGGTGCGCGCGGGCGATTACGTGAACCAACTCCTGCACCATCTCAACATGCAGGTGCTGTGGGTAGGCACGGATTTTGCGATGGGCTATCAGCGCCAGGGGAATGTGCAGTTTTTGCGCATGGAAGGGCAGGCCAAAGACTTCGATCTGCATGTAATTGACCTTGTAACACGCTCCGGCGAGATCATCAGCAGCACGGCTATTCGCAATGCATTACATGCCGGGGAAGTCGAGCAGGCCAATTACTGGTTAGGGCGCGGTTACGCGGTTTCCGGCAAAGTCATTCAGGGGCAGCAGCGCGGGCGCACGATTGGCTTTCCCACGGCGAACATCGCGGTATGGGAAGAACAGGCGCTGCCAGCCAATGGCGTTTATGCTGGATGGGCTTCGCTGGGTAACGAGCGTTTTATGGCGGTGACCAACATCGGCGTGCGGCCAACCTTTGCCGGGGATGACATCACGGTTGAGGCGTATTTACTGGATTTCAACCGTGAGATTTATGGCCAGCAGTTGACGCTGACGTTCGAGACACGCCTTCGTCCTGAGAAAAAATTCGAGAACATCCAGGCGTTGGTCGAACAGATTGGGCGTGATGCCCAATCTGGACGCGAGTATCTGACGCGGGCTACTCATTCTTAGGCAGCCGGTAGCCCAGCCGCCGCATGAGTTTTTCATCGCTGCGCCAGTTTTTCAGCACCTTGACCCGCAGGTCAAGAAATACTTTTGTCCCCATCGCCGCAGCGATTTCCTGACGGGCTTCGCTGCCAATACGCTTTATCATGCTGCCGCCCTTGCCGATGATGATGCCTTTTTGCGAGTCGCGCTCGACATAGATGACGGCGCTGATATAAGTCATGTTATCGGAACGTTCTTTGAAGCTCTCGATCTCCACGGCAATGGTATGCGGGATTTCCTGCTCGGTGTTGAGCATGACCTTTTCGCGCACCGCCTCGGCAGCCATGAAGCGCATATTGACCTCGCTGATTTGATCTGCCGGGTAATAACGCGGTCCCTCCGGCAGACGCTCCAGGATGTTGCTGATCAGTTTGTCTACATCCGCATTGTTGAGCGCGCTCAGCAAAAATGCCTCCTCATGCGGAATTAGTGATTGATGGGCGGCGACCAACGCTTCACGATTTTCCTCAGTAAGCAGGTCCACTTTGTTGAGTACCAGCATGACCGGGGTATCGCCGCTCAGGCTGCGGATACGCTCCGCCAGGAGAATGTCCGCTTTTTCCGGGGCCTGCGAAACATCCAGCACCCATAAGATAATATCGGAGTCTCTGAGCGCATCTTCCGCCACAGAAACCATAAATTCACCCAGTTTATGATGTGGTGTGTGCAGGCCGGGCGTATCCAGAAAGAGGATTTGCCCATGCTCCACGGTGTAGATGCCAAGCTGCTGGCGCTGTGTGGTTTGCGGCTTGGGTGTGACAATGGCGATCTTTTGCCCCAGGATGGCATTAATCAGGGTCGATTTGCCCACATTGGGGCGGCCCACCACGGCCACAATGCCGGAGCGATGATCGTCCGGCCAGGTATCATTAAACACGGTATCAAGGTCACTCATGGCGAGCTGTTTCCCATTCTGCCAGCGTACTGTACCGTGGCAAATATTCGAGTAGGTGTGGTGGCAGATCGTTTTCTGCCGTAATCACTGCTGCTGGTTGCGCACAGGGAATCGTGGCCTGGGCATCCGCATAGACAAGCACCTGGACTGGCTGTGCCAGATCAAGCCGCTTTACCGTAATCATCTCGTCCTCACCATCATTGCGATAACCGAGGACATCGGCACGTGGGTGAAGATTGCTGCGATTCAAGAGAAATTCCCAGGCGTCTTCTCCGGTGAGCATATCCCCGTAATCTAATGCAATCAGACCGGGGACAATCGACCAGTGGGGTTTGCCGAGGTATTGAATCGCGTAACGCACGATCAGTGTCCCGCTGGCGAGAATCGTCTCCGCAAGCACCTCGCGTGCCAGGAATGGTGTGCCGTCCTGATGTTTGAGGGCGTAGCCGTGGAAGGAATCAGCAATCGGCTGGCGCTCCGGAATGGTCATCTGGCTTAGTGTTCCACGATGGCGTGTTCTTCTTCGTGCGCGTCATCGTGATGTTCTTCGTGGCCTGTGTACTGTGCTACGTTAATGTCATCGAAGTGTTTCTGCGGCTGAACCACGGCAAACCAGGCGATAATGCCGGTCGCCAGCATCCCAATGCCGAACGCGAAAAGAATGCCCAGGGTGCTGCTGTCGGCGGCTTCTCCCTGAATTACACCTAAGGCAGCAGCTAAGATCATGAAGATGAGGCCGATGCCAGCGCAAAAGCTCAGGCCAACGGCAAGCGAATTTTTATGTGCGTGTGCGTCCACAATGACTCCCTGGATATGGTAAACTCAGTCTGTATTGATTTTGCCGCCGTAATAACGGTGCGTCAAGTCTGGGATGATAAGGATGATTGTAGAACGAGTGCTGTTGATCCGGCATGGTGAAACCGATTGGAATCTGGAACGGCGCTGGCAGGGCTTCGAACCTACAAGCCTCAACGCAAATGGGTTGGAACAGGCCGATACGCTAGCGCAGTATCTTCGCGAGCGGCCCATTGGCGCTGTGTATTGCAGCGACCTGCCGCGTGCGTTGCAGACAGCCGCAGCGCTGGCACAGGTATTGGGATTGGAACCGCGGGCAGATATCCGCTGGCGGGAAATTCACGTGGGTATTTTTCAAGGACTGGTCATTAGTGAAGTTGAACAGCGCTATCCTGTCGAAATCGCGAGTTTTCGTTCAAGTGATGTTGATTTTGTCATTCCCAACGGCGAGTCGCGCCGAATGCTGGGTAAGCGTGTCTATGAGGCTTTTGAAGAGGTCGTGGAGCAGCCAACAGGCCCTGAGATCGCCATTGTCTCACACGGGGGTACCATCCGACGGCTAATCGCCACGCTGTTTGGCGAAGCAGCGGATTCTACCTTTCTTCCGAACACCTCAATCACGACTTTCGCACGAAAAGGCGCAAAATGGACCCTGACAGGGGTCGCGGAGACACCTCACCTCGGCTAATTGTGACAAACATCACGAATAAAGCCGATATTTTTATCACCTGATATTTATCGAATGTCTATACAATGATTTTTGGGTAATCCGGACATGATCGAACCGATTCATGTCCCGCATCTCGAGAAAACATACAAAGGAGCAACTACCATGCCGCTGAGTACAGTCGTTCATCCGCATAGTCCTGTTGGTATTGATGCCGTCGGTCTCAGGCATTTTGAAGGCTATACCCTGGTTCACTGGAATTTGAATCCTGCTGAACTGGTCGAACATGCCGTGAAAAACCACGAAGGTCATCTCACTGGACACGGTGCGCTGCGCGTGCTGACCGGTCAATATACAGGCCGCAGCCCCAAAGATAAGTACTTTGTCGAAGAGCCGGGTTCAAAGGACAAGATCTGGTGGGGGCCAATCAACCAGCCCTGCACGCAGGAACTGTTCGATCATATGTATGATCGGGTGATTGATCACCTGAGCCAACAGCAGGATCTCTTTGTCGTCGATGCATTTGTGGGAGCGGATAAGAAATACCGCCTGCCGATCCGTGTGATTAGCGAAGCCGCTTATCACGCACTATTCTCCTGGAATATGTTTGTGCGTGCTACTCAAGAAGAGCTGGCGGCACACGTGCCTGAATTTACTGTGCTGGCAGCGCCCAGCCTGGTGGCGCGGCCTGATATTGATGGCACCCGTACCGGTACGTTTATCGGTGTGGACCTGGCCCAAAACCTGATTATCATTGTCGGCACCTTGTATTCCGGTGAGGTCAAGAAGGGCCTGTTCTCGGTCATGAATTACCTGCTGCCGCAAAAGGGCGTGATGCCCATGCACTGCTCAGCCAATATGGGTCATCGTGGCGACACAGCAGTCTTTTTCGGCCTCAGCGGGACTGGTAAAACAACCCTCAGCGCTGATTCATCGCGTATCCTGATCGGTGATGACGAACATGGCTGGAGCAATGACGGTGTGTTCAATTTTGAGGGGGGCTGCTATGCCAAGACCATCGATCTTGACCCCGAAAGTGAGCCGGAAATTTACGCGACAACGCAACGTTTTGGCACGATCCTTGAAAATGTGCTGCTAACTCATGCCAATCGTGAGCCGGATTTCAGCAGCAAGCGCTTCACGGAAAATACGCGTTGCTCGTACCCGATTGATTACATCCCCAACGCAAGCGAATCCGGCCTTGGTGGGCATCCACAGAATATCATTTTCCTGACGGCAGATGCTTTTGGCGTGCTGCCACCTGTCAGCAAATTAACACTGGCACAGGCGCAGTATCACTTTATCAGCGGTTATACCGCTAAAGTCGCCGGGACTGAGCGCGGTGTCACCGAACCACAGGCGACCTTCAGCGCATGTTTCGGTGCGCCCTTCATGCCGCTGCATCCGACTGTCTACGCTGAACTGCTGGCGGAGAAAATTCAGAAGCATGGTTCTGACGTGTGGTTAGTCAACACCGGTTGGAATGGCCGTGGCGAGCGTATGCCGATCAAATATACGCGGCGCATGGTGAACGCTATCCTCAACGGTGAGCTGGCAGGCGTGGAGTTCACGGAAGAACCTTACATGGGTTTGATGATCCCGACCTCGGTACCGGATGTCCCTGAAGAAGTGCTGCACCCGGTGAATGCCTGGCCGAGTGAATCTGCTTATGCGGTGAAAGCCAAAGAACTGGCGGCATCTTTCCGTAAGAACTTCAACCAGTTTGCGGATCAAGCGAGCCCTGAAGTCCTGGCTGCCGGGCCGAAGGTCTGATTTTTAAGGGAGGCTTGTGATATAATTCCCACAGTTTGCCTCCATAAAGTAACGGAGAAGTTCTAATGGCTCGCAAGAAAGTAACAATCGTTGGTGCTGGAAACGTAGGCGCGACCTGCGCCCATTGGATCGCCAGCAAAGAATTGGCGGACGTTGTGCTCGTCGATATTGTCGAAGGAGCGGCGGCTGGTAAAGCGCTCGACTTATCTGAAGCCGGGCCTGTAATGAGTTTTGACCTGAAGATCGTGGGCAGCACCGGATATGATGATACAGCAGACTCCGATGTGGTGGTCATTACGGCTGGTGTGCCGCGTAAGAAAGACCCGGTCACCGGACAGTTCCCCAGCCGTGATGATCTGGTGAAAACCAATCAGAAGATCGTGGGTGAGGTCACCCGTGAAGTGGCGAAACGCTCACCCAATGCGGTGCTGATAATTGTCTCCAACCCATTGGATGCGATGTGCCATGTCGCTCTGAACGAGAGTGGATTCCCCAGCCAACGTGTGATCGGTCAGGCTGGTGCGCTGGACACGGCCCGCTACAAAACCTTTATCGCGATGGAGCTGGGCGTCAGTGTTCGCGATATTCATGGAATCGTGCTTGGCGGCCATGGTGACGAGATGGTGCCGCTGCCACATCATACATCTGTGGCTGGCATCCCCGTGCTTGAGCTGATGCCCAGGGAAAAACTGGATGCCATTATCCAGCGTACACGTAAGGGTGGCGGAGAAATCGTGGGCCTTCTGGGCTACAGCGGTTACTATGCCCCGGCAGCGGGTACAGTCGAAATGGTGGAAGCAATTGTCAAGGATCAGAAGCGCGTCATCCCATCCGCGGTTTTGCTGAACGGTGAGTATGGCTATAATGGTCTATACATCGGTGTCCCGGCAGTGCTGGGGGCCAACGGTGTAGAGAAAGTCATCGAGATGGAATTGAACGATGAAGAAAAAGCCATGCTCGACATTAGCGCTAACGCCGTACAGTCGGTCGTGGGCGTGCTCGGCTACTAAGCGGATTAGGTGTGACAGTAAGGGTGAGCTGTCTGGCTCGCCCTTTTTTGGATTCTTGATAGGGAGTGAATATGCCCCAGCGTGTAGTTGATCTGGATACTGGGATCGCGATGGTGGTGACCGACCTGCATGGGAACTGGGACGTCTATCGCCGCCTGCGCGACAAGTTTCTTGAACTGCGTGAGAAACAGGCAGCGGATTACCTGGTGATGTGTGGTGATCTAATCCATGCGGAAGGGTCGGAGGAGGTTGATTCGAGCCTTGATATGCTGCTGGATATGATGGCCCTGCAAGCGGACCTGGGTCGCGATAAAGTGATTATGCTGCTTGGTAATCACGAACTGCCGCACATCTACGGGCTAACGCTGGCAAAAGGCTCGATCCAGTACACGCCGCGCTTTGAAGCCTCGCTGACCCGTCTGGACCAATTTTATAAATCGGCTTATCGTCGCAAAGATATTATTGAATTTCTCGCTTCACTGCCGTTTTTTGTCCGCACGAAGAGTGGGGTGATGCTCACTCATGCCGGGGCATCGAGCGAAGTCAATTCCGTCCACGCTTTTGAACGGCTTGTTAACATTGATCATCACGATCTGGTGGGGCAGGCGGATCAGGAATTGAAGAAGTACGATATTGAGAGTCTGCGGCGTGGTTATTCGCATTTTACCGGGCTGTCTTACGATGACCAGGTCAAACGTTATCTGGCAGTCTCAGGGCCAGAAGACCCGCGCTACAATGATCTGCTTCGCGTGTTGTTCCTGACAGGGCAGAATACCGACTTCGACCTGATGTGGAACACGCTTTTCTCGCAGAACGAAGTGGATGGAAATTCAAACTACATCTCCACCATTAAAAGTTTCCTGAGTCATGTCTCTCGGCTGGGGCCATACGAACAGCGGGTGCTGGTGGCCGGACACATTGGCGTCAAGAATGGATTTGGGCCAGTGGGATCGCAGCAGCTGCGTCTGGCAAGTTATACCCATGCTTACCCCAAGCGGGCCGGGCGTTATTTGATGCTGGACTGCGATAAGCCTGTGCGAAATGTGGATGAGCTCACGCCGTTCATCCATCACGTGTTCCCGGAGGAAGAAGCCGAATCCCTGAAGACCCCTTCTATATCAGGGAAGCGTTGATAAATTCCGGTCTGCCGCGCACAAATTCATCTACCGGAAGGGCATTGCGCCCGGATAACTGCAAACGTGCCGGGTAAAAAAGCCCCTCACCTGTACCGATTGCCACCATGCCATTTTTCTCCACAACAGCACCGGGTTCCGCCTGGCCTGGACCAGCCTGCCCCGACAGGACTTTGACCTGCTGATTATCCCACAGCGTATAAGTTCCCGGCCAGGGATCGAACGCGCGTACCAGCCGTTCGATACTCACCGCGCTTTGCCGCCAATCAATATGACCTTCTTCTTTTTTGATCATTGGCGCGTAGGTATAGGCGCTGTCATCCTGTGCCTGCGGCTGAATGCCGCCGTCTATATATCCTGATAGCGTCTCAACCAGGAGCTGACCGCCCACCTGTGCCAGTTTGTCGTGCAGCGATTGACCGGTTTCATCCGCTGTAATCGGGACCGCACGCTGGGTCAAAATCGGACCCGTATCCAACCCGGCATCCATTTTCATAATGGTGATCCCGGTTTCGCTGTCACCAGCTCGGATAGCGGCTTGAATCGGGGCGGCACCGCGCCATCGCGGGAGCAGGGAAGCATGGACATTCAGGGACCCGTGCGGTGGTATATCGAGTACCTCCTGCGGCAGAATCTGCCCAAAGGCCGCTACGACGTATACATCGGGTGACCATTGTTTGAGGACTTCAATCGCTTCAGGGCGGCGCAGTTTCTCCGGCTGGAATACCGGAATTTCATGCGCTACTGCAAGCTGCTTGACCGGTGACTGCTGCACCTGTCGGTTGCGTCCGGCAGGGCGGTCTGGTTGGGTCACCACACCGATCACCTCGTAATGTTCAATCAGTTGTTGTAATGTCGGCACCGCAAAATCTGGCGTGCCCATAAAAACGATCTTGATCATAAAAAGTTGGCCTGAACGCTTGTGCCTGTTTCGACAGCATGATACTATCTGTAAATGTGATATTGTAGAACGATTATTCTTTTATGTCCACGCTTGCCAAACGCTGGCTGCTGCGCCCACAAGCTGACCGCCGTCTTCTGCGCCAATATGGGAAATTTCATCCTGTGTTGGCTCAGGTGCTTTATAACCGGGGTTACAGCAAACCTGTCGACGCAGAAGCGTTCCTCTACGCTCGCAAAACCCAGAACCCATTAGAGCAAGGCACCGAGATGAAAGATGTTCGGCGCACGGCTCGTCGTTTACTGGAAGCGATCCAGCGCAAAGAACTCATCATCGTCTATGGTGACTTTGATGCTGATGGGGTGACTTCCACCGTGCTGATGGTAACCGCCCTGAAATATCTGGGGGCTAATGTTCGTCCATATATTCCGCACCGCGTGGATGAAGGCTATGGCCTGAACAGTGACGCGCTGGAGCGTTTAAGTCAGGACGGCGCGAAAGTGATCATTACGGTCGACTGCGGGATTCGCTCGGTACAGGATGTCGAAGACGGCAAGGCGATGGGGCTGGACATTATCATCACCGATCATCACTCCATCGGCCCGGAAATCCCCAACGCTTTCGCAGTTGT
The DNA here is from genome assembly GCA_019912985.1 of Anaerolineae bacterium. GTDB lineage: Bacteria > Chloroflexota > Anaerolineae > Aggregatilineales > Phototrophicaceae > JAIOHN01. The sequence continues at coordinate 14,294 of JAIOHN010000302.1, forward strand.
CAATCCCAAGCAAGAGGACTGTCCCTATCCCGAAGACATGCTGGCGGGAGTCGGCGTGGCGCACAAAGTCGCCAGCACGCTTATGCAGTTGTATTATGGCAAACGCATGTATGCCAACAAAGCGCTTTACCAGAAAGTCGGGCAGGTGCTGGAAGATTTGCTCGATCTGGTGGCGATTGGCACCGTAGCCGACCTTGCTCCGCTTGATCGGGTTGAGAATCGGGTTCTGGTTCGGCGTGGGCTGGAAGTGTTGAACGATGCCCGCCGCCCTGGTGTGAAGGCTCTGCTGGAAGTGGCAGGGATTGAACCGGGCAAAGTCAGTGCGATGTCAATTGGTTTCGGGTTGGGGCCGCGTATTAACGCCGCCGGACGCCTGGAAAGCGCGATGCTGGCTTATGACCTGCTGTCTACGAGCGATTACGACCAGGCGTTGGAATTAGCGCATCAACTTGATGAACTGAACAGCGAACGCCAGGATCTGACACGCGCTGCGCAGGATGTCATTCGCCAGCAGTTGGTGACTGTGGAAAGCGATACGCTGCCGCTCATTTTTGCAGGCGGCGATTTCCAGCCCGGCATCGTCGGGTTGGTCGCCGGGCGGCTCGTCGAGGAGTTTTACCGCCCATCGGTGGTGATGGAACGTGGTGAGAGTGAAAGCCGTGCGTCCTGCCGCAGTATCCCGCAGTTTGATATTACCTCGGCATTGGATGAATGTGCGGAGTTACTGGTGCGGCATGGTGGACACGCGCAGGCAGCGGGTTTTACCGTGTTGAACGAGAACCTCGGCTCGTTACAGGAGCGCTTGACCCAGTTGGCGGTGGAACGCCTGGAAGGTCAGGAGTTGCGCCCGGTACTGGAGATCGACGCGGTAGTCGATGTCAACCAGTTGTCGGAAGAGCTGGTGGATGAGCTGAGTTACCTGGAACCGACAGGCCACATGAATCCTGCGCCTGTGTTGGTTTCTCAGAATTTATATGTGTTGGATTGGCGGCTGGTGGGTAGAGATGGCCGTCACCTCAAATTTAAAGTCGCTCGCGCCGGGCGTCCGCCGGTTGATGCGATTGCGTTCGGCATGGGCGACTGGACCCATCGTTTCCCCTGCCGCATTGATGTCGCCTACCAACTTGAGATCAACGAATGGAACGGGCGTCGCACCATGCAGATGAACGTTCAGGACATCCGCGAGGCAGGCACACCTTGAAGCGAATTTTGCTGCTGATCCTGTTGCTGCTGCCCGTTCAGGGCCTGCAGGCACAGGATGAGAACATCTTCGGGATTGTCGAGGGTTTCTGGCTGCCAGAAGTGACCTGTGATCTGGGGGTAGGCTGGGAGCGTATCATCTTCGATTGGTCGCAGCACCAACCTACTTGCCCCGAGGATTGGCACACACTGAAT
>JAIOHN010000303.1 GCA_019912985.1 Anaerolineae bacterium
GGTCAAGAACATTGGTCTGATTGAAGTGCCGATGGGCATTACGCTGGAAGAGATTGTGTTCGACATTGGCGGTGGCATCCCAGACGAAGGCCGCTTCAAAGCCGTGCAAACGGGTGGACCTTCTGGCGGCTGTATCCCGGAGGAAAATCTCGACACCTCAGTTGATTACGAGTCGCTGCGTGCACTTGGGTCAATTATGGGTTCCGGCGGCATGATCGTCATGGATGACACATCGTCGATGGTCGATGTAGCCCGCTACTTCATGGAATTCTGCATGACGGAATCCTGCGGCAAGTGTATCCCCTGCCGGGTTGGCACTGTCCAGATCTATGATCTGCTGACCAAAATCAGCAAAGGAAAGGCTTCAATGCGCGACCTCGCACAACTGGAAGAACTGTGCGACATGGTCAAGAACACCAGTCTCTGCGGTCTGGGTCAATCTGCACCCAACCCGGTCCTCAGTACCTTGACTTATTTCAAAGACGAATACCTCGAAAAACTGGTTGATTACCAGGCATCACCAGAGTAGGGGGATGGAAACCAATGGTTAAAACGTTACGAATCGATGATCAGGATGTCAGCGCGCGCCCGGATGAAACCATACTGGAAGTCGCGCGGGAGAATAACATCTTTATCCCAACTCTCTGCTATCTGGAAGGCTTATCGCCAGTTGGTGCCTGCCGTTTATGTCTGGTGGAAATCAAAGGCGCTAAAGGCTTGCTGCCCGCCTGTGTGACTCAGGTGGAAGAAGGGATGGAAGTCCTTACCAATTCCGAGCGCCTCGCTCACTACCGCCGTATGATGCTGGAAATGCTCTTTATCGAAGGCAATCATATCTGCGCAGTCTGTGTCTCCAATGGACACTGTGAACTGCAAGCGATGGCTCAGCGTCTTGGCCTCGACCACAGCTTCATGGAATACAGGTCACCCAAAAAGGAAGTTGATGCCTCACATTATCGCTTTGGCATTGACCACAACCGCTGCATCCTGTGTACACGCTGCGTCCGCGTTTGCGATGAGATCGAAGGCGCGCACACCTGGGATGTCTTTGGACGAGGCACTCAGTCTCGCGTCATTACCGACCTCAACCAGCCGTGGGGCGACTCCAATACCTGCACAAGCTGCGGGAAATGCGTCCAGGTCTGCCCGACTGGTGCGCTGTTCAAGAAGAGCAAGTCAGTGGCAGAGATGGAAAAAGAACACGAATTTTTGCCCTACTTGCAAACCATCAGGAGGAGCCATCAAAATGGCAGCTAAAACCACGATCGCCACCATCTGGCTGGATGGATGCTCTGGCTGTCATATGTCTTTTCTCGACATTGACGAAGCGCTGATCGACCTCGCCAGCAAAATTGACCTCGTCTACAGCCCACTGGTGGATCACAAAGAATTCCCGGATATGGTGGATGTCACGCTGGTAGAAGGTGCGGTCAGCAACGAAGATGATCTGGAGAAGATCAAGCGCATCCGCAAACATACGCGCATCCTGGTTTCTCTGGGAGACTGCGCAGTCACGGGCAATGTGCCATCGATGCGTAATGTCTTTCCGGTAGAGGCTATCACCCAACGGGCTTACATCGAAAACGTGACCGAAAAGCCGGGTGTACCGACCGAGAAAATTCCACCGCTGCTGCCCAAGGTGCGACCTGTGCATCAGGTGGTTGATGTCGATGTCTTTATACCGGGCTGTCCGCCGAATGCCTCGCTAATTCTAAATGTCCTTCAGCAGCTGCTCGACGGAAAAAAGCCCGATTTAAGCGGTCAAGCACACTTTGGTTAGGGGATACTATGAGCAAAATCATCACAATTGACCCGGTAACCCGTATCGAAGGTCATGCCAAAATCACACTGCAACTGAATCAAAAGGGTGAAGTTGAAGACGCCCATTTCCATGTGACGCAGTTACGCGGCTTCGAGAAACTCTCTGAGGGACGTCCCTTCCGTGAAATGCCATCGCTGATGGCCCGTATCTGTGGCATTTGCCCGGTCAGCCATCTGATCGCTTCTGCCAAGGCCTGTGACGAGCTGCTGGCAGTACGCATCCCGCCCACTGCGGCTAACCTGCGCCGGATCATCAATCTCGCCCAGTTGGTCCAGTCACACGCGCTCAGCTTTTTCTACCTTTCCGCACCTGACCTGTTGATGGGCATGGATGCTGATCCTGCTAAACGTAATCTCTTCGGCATTCTCGAAGCCAATCCAGAGATGGCGCGCGGCGGTGTGCGTCTGCGGCAGTTCGGCCAGCAGATTATCGAGATATTAGGCGACAAGCGCATCCATCCCGCCTGGATTATCCCTGGCGGTGTCAGCGCGCCACTGACCGAAGAAAAGCGTGACCGCATTCTCCAGACGATCCCCGAAGCCAAAGCCTTCGCGCAGCAGATGATCGAATGGTTTGTGCCGGTGCAGGCGCAGTTTGCCGAAGAAATCAAGGTGTTCGCCAACTTCCCGACGATGTTTATGGGATTGGTCACACCGGAGAACACGCTTGAACACTACGACGGTCTGCTCAAGCTCGTGGATGCTGAGGGCAAAACTGTCAACGCGGCAATCAACCAGCAGCACTACATGGATTACATGGGTGAAGCAGTCGAAAACTGGTCTTATCTCAAGTCGCCATACTACAAACCGCTCGGTTATCCCGATGGTATCTACCGGGTTGGACCATTGGCACGTCTGAACATTGTTGATCGCTGCGGCACGCCGTTGGCTGATGAAGCCCTGAAAACCTTTAAGCAGATCAGTATCGAGGAACGTCACAGCTCGTTCTACTACCACTATGCCCGCTTGATCGAAATCCTGTATGGCATTGAGCGCATCGAAGAACTGCTGAATGACCCATCAATTCTTGATACTCACATCCACGCGCTGGCCTCCCCCAACAATTTTGAGGGTGTGGGCGTTGCGGAAGCACCGCGCGGCACGCTGCTGCATCACTATAAAATTGACGAAAACGGGCTGATGCAGTGGGCCAATCTCATTATCGCAACTGGCAATAATAACCTGGCAATGGATCGCGGTGTACTGCAAACAGCCAAGCACTTTGTCAAAGGCAACAAGCTGAAGGAAGGGATGCTCAACCGCGTAGAGGCGGTCATCCGGACATTTGACCCCTGCCTGAGCTGCTCAACACACGCTTACGGGCAGATGCCAATCCAGATTTCTCTGCTTGCTCCCGATGGCGAAGTGATAGACGAGGTTACTCGTTCGTGACCCGAACCCTCGTGATCGGTTACGGAAATCCTGTGCGACGGGATGATGGGCTGGGCTGGTTGGTTGCCAACCAGCTTGGCCGCATCATTAACGATCCCACGGTGGAAATCGTAACGACGATCCAGCTCTTGCCGGAACATCTGGCGCTTATCAGCGAAACGGATCGTGTCATTTTTGTAGACGCCTGTGAGGATGGGAGGCCCGGCGAGTGGCACTTCCGTCCGATCCAGGCCAGCAAATCCCAGGACTCAGCACTCACACATCACTTCTCGCCGGAACAACTGCTGGCGATGGCCGACCTGCTTTATGCACATTCCCCCGACGCCGCCATCCTCACTGTTTCCGGCGCAGATTTTGGTTATGGTGAAGGGCTTTCCGCCTGCGTGGAGGCCGTTTTACCAGAAATTATCGACCTCCTGTGCCAGCATTGCACCACGAATAATCCCGAACAGCTCTAATCCTCACCTTCAAACCCTTCGCCGTAATTCCCTAAAAAGTTAGTGTTTCGTTTATGTCGTTAGGAAAATTTCACTATCTATTAACGGTTAGCGAGGCACTACACTTGAGATAATAGACAAGATATGAATTCTGGATTGTGATATTGCGAAGCGGATTCACAGGTTTACTCTCATTCATGCCCCATTTCATGCTCAGCTTCTGGCTTTTTGTGCTCTTTACCGTCATTTCTCTCACTGGAAACCCGGTCAATGCCCAGGCAAACAATTTCGAACTAGGCGGTCAGATTCTCACCTTTATTCATCCCGATGAGATGCACGAGGCTGGGATGACCTGGCTAAAGATGCAGATCACCTTCCACCAAAACGGTTCCACTGGGGATGCCCGCAACGTAATTGATCACGCGCGCCGCCACGGTTTTAAGGTGCTGCTGAGCATTATCGGCGTAAAAAGCGAGCTGCAAGCCAATCCAACCCAGTATTACCAGGATTACGCGAATTTTCTCGCTCAGGTCGCCGCACTTAATCCCGATGCCATCGAGGTATGGAACGAGCCAAATATCGACCAGGAATGGCCGGTAGGGATCATTAGCGGCACGAATTACACAAAGATGCTCAAAAAGGCCTATCCGGCGATCAAACAGGCCAATGCCAATGTGATGGTCATCAGCGGCGCGCCCGCCCCTACTGGCTATTTTGGTGGTACCTGCACCGCCAATGGCTGTGACGACAACATCTTTATCGAGCAGATGGCGACAGCCAATGCAGGTGATTACCTTGACTGTGTGGGTATGCACTACAACGAAGGCGTGCTGCCGCCAAGTGCAACCAGCGGTGACCCTCGCGGCAACAGCAGCCACTACACCCGCTACTATCCCAAGATGGTGCAGCTCTATCAGAGTGTTTTCCCCGGTAAGCCCCTGTGTTTCACCGAGCTTGGCTATCTCACGCCCAGCGGCCTGGGAAGCCTGCCGCCGGGCATGGAATGGGGCGCGAACACAACCGCCCGTGAGCAGGCCGATTGGCTGGCAGAGGCAGCAGTGCTCTCTCGCGATGGCGGCAAAGTCCGCCTGATGATCGTGTGGAATGTGGATGCGCCTTTCACATCTAGTAATCCACATGCTGGCTGGGCAATGATCCGTCAGAATGATCGCTGTCTGCCCTGCGCCACCTTACATGATGCCCTATCTGGTGGGCCGCAGCAGGCTCCAAACTTGATCGCACCAGCAAATAACGCCTGGACCAACAGTGGCGCACCACAATTCACCTGGGATAGCGTTGCTGATGCCACTTCCTACCAGATTCAGATTGACAACAACTCGGATTTTTCCAGCCCAGAACGGGATGCAAGCCCAACCACCACTACTTACACGGCCAGCCCGCAGTTAACGGACACCCTTTATTACTGGCGTGTGCGCGGAATCAGCGCGGCAGGCAGCGGCCCATGGAGCGACATGCGTAGCTTCAAAATTGACACGCAGCCGCCCGCAGTGCCAGTGCTGCGCTCGCCACAGAACGCACAAGAAACGACCACCAACCGGCCAATATTCAGTTGGGATGCCGTTACCGGTGCAACCAGTTACGAAATGCGCCTGGGGACCAACAATCCGCCGCAAACCCTGATGGCGTCAGGCGATGCGACCAGTTATCAACCGCCAAGTTCATTGGTCGCCGGGCATTATTACTGGCAGGTGCGGGCGCTGGATGCAGCTGGCAATGTTTCAGCCTGGAGCACACCATTCAGTCTGACGATTACCTCGCCAGCCAACGAAGCGCCGCTGCCAAACTATCACACCACCAGCACAGTCACGTTAAGCTGGGGCGCACTTGATGGCGCGACAGCCTATGAAATCCAGGTGGATACCCAACCTTCTTTTGCAAACCCGTTGGTGTACAGCACGATCGTGGAAGCAAATGCCTTGCAGGTGACGACACCGCCATTGACCAATGGCATCTATTACTGGCGCGTACGCGCTCAGCGCAGCGGCACATGGACCGGATGGAGCACGGTCGAGCGCTTCGGCGTACGCTTACCGTGACCGTTCACACGGTCTGTTGCTGAGAAATCGTAGATAGGTTAATCTACCCACATGACATGATGCGCGGGAAGAAAAACCGCGCCTATGAGAGGTACACTCACAACACAGGGAACTATTATGACAAATAAAATTAAGATTGATCCTGAACGCACTTTGGGACAGATTGATCGCAACATCTTTGGTGGATTTGCCGAGCATCTTGGCCGCTGCATTTACGGTGGCCTCTATGAGCCGGACTCACCACACGCAGACCAAAATGGGCTGCGCACCGATGTTATCCAGGCGTTAAAGCGGCTCCAAATGCCCGTCATCCGTTATCCGGGCGGCAACTTCGTCTCCGGTTACCGCTGGCAGGATGGTGTGGGGCCACGGGAAGAACGCCCCGCTCGCATTGACCTCGCCTGGCACACGATTGATACCAATCATTTTGGCACCAATGAGTTCATCCAGTTCTGCCGTGCGCTGGGTACTGAGCCCTACATTGTGGTGAACTGTGGCGATGGTGATATGCGTGAAGCGCGCGACTGGGTGGAATATTGCAACGGCACTCAATCCACTGCTCTCGCCAACCTGCGACGGCAGCATGGTTTTGAAGAACCGCATCAGGTGAAATATTGGGGCATTGGCAACGAGGTGGACGGACCCTGGCAGATTGGCTACAAAAGACCAGAGGAATATGCACGGGCATTCACCGAATTCGCCAAAGTGATGAAGTGGGTTGATCCAGAGATCAAGATCCTGGCCTCCGCCTCCTCCTCCTGGAAGGATACAGTCGAGCGTGCTCAACTGTTGCTCGAGCAGGCCGGGGAACTGATAGACTACATGGCGATCCACTGGTACGTCAACAATCGCGACAATGATTTCGCCAAGTTCATGACCCTCTCAGAATTTATCGAAGACCGCTTAAGCGCTTACGAAGGCTTGATTCGAGCGCTCCGCTATGAAGGCAAGCTCCAGCGCCCGATCCCAATCGCGGTCGACGAATGGAACGTGTGGTATCGCGCTTACAACGACCAACAACTCGAAGAGCACTACAATCTGGAAGATGCGCTGGTGATCGGTATGCACTTCAATGCTTTCATCCGCCATGCGCATTCAGTCAAAATGGCAAACATCGCCCAGATCGTAAATGTCATTGCACCCATCTTCACGCGGCCAGATGGACTCTTTTTGCAGACGATTTTCTACCCGTTCGAGTTGTACAGCCAGACCTGCGGCGATACAGCACTGGACGTGCTGTGGGATAGTGACACATTTTCCGGCGGTGATTACCAGGCGATGCGCCTGCTGGATGTCTCTGCCACGCTTGATTCGCGCACGAACCAACTCACGGTTTATGTGGTCAACCGCAGCCAGGATCAGGCACTGGAAACCGACATCAGCCTGACCGAAGGCCAATTTGGCAAAGGCGTTCAGGCCATGACTGTCAATGGGCCGGATATTAAAGCGCATAATTCTTTTGAGACACCCGATAATGTCGGCACGCGCACGGAGTCATTCCAGGCGAAAGGCAGCAGCTTCACCTATACCTTTGAGCCACATTCTGTCACTGCACTGGTTTTTTCCGCCAGTTAAAGCACAAAATGGGGCCAGTAGTGTTCTACTGGCCCCGATCCACAATCTATGCTCTGGCTGGCTGATAGTACTGCGCATAATCGCCAATCAACAGGTGCAGTGGCGGCTCATCTTCTTCGATCTCAGAGAAGCGGCCCACCGGCTCATAGAAGCGGTTATCGGTGTGGTCATCGTTGACCGTGGAGACCTCCCCTGCCAACACCATCCCATCTTCCGCCCAGAAATTATGATAGAGGCCGGTAGTCAGGGTAATGCTCTCTCCGGGATTCAGGCACACAGTATCACCAGCTTTGAATGTGTGGACAACTCCATCCAGGCTGACCTGTATATCCGTCTCTGCTAGCCCTTCGTCCTCTGTGGAATTAAAGAGGCGCAGCATTAGTTTGCCACCACCGCGATTGATGATGTCCTCGGTTTTATGCCAGTGGAAGTGGAACGGGGTCATTTGATGGTCGCCCACCAGCAGGATTTTCTCCGCGTAGACCTTGCCGCGTCCTTGAGCGAGATTGGCTTTGTCACCATTACGAATGGTGAACAGCAGCAGGCCGAATTCATCATACTTGCCCAGGCCGAAGTCGGTAATATCCCACCCCAGGCCATGATCGGCAATTTCACATGCTTCTTCACCTTTCGCCTGCCAGTCTTCTGGTGTCCAATGCGCAAACGGCGGCAGGTAAAACTGGTGCTGCTTTAAAAAGGCTTCTGCCTCACGCATAATCTGGTTTACTTTTGAGCGTTTCACGAGAATAATTCTCCTTGAATAATTTCTATCCAGGTCGCAAAGTCTATAGATTGATAGCGCAAATTCATCGGAAATTCAATTCTGAGTGGAATCCAGCAGAAGCTGTGTCCGGGAGAGGTCAAAGGCAGCACCCATCATCTGAAACATGGTGTGTGCTTTTTCAAGAAAGGAACGACCATCGGGCAGGCGACGGCCCATTTCGTAGTAGATCAACGCTTCATCAAACGGCATCGCATAACGTTGGGCGGCTTCAATGCCTTTCTGCCACGATCGCTTCGCCTGATCGGGTTTGCCTGCCATCCATTCGTACAAGCCGCGCCACAGATAGGCGCGCGAACGTGCATGAAGAAAGACACGACCATAACCACTTAACGCTTTGCAAGCCTGGTCAGCTTTTTGTTGGAACATGCGTTTTTCAGCGGAACTCTCACTGGTTTCCCACAGATTCAGAAAGATTTCCGCTGTGCAGGCATAACCTTCAAAGGCGTAACAGAGTCCGGGACGAGCCTGTTGCGCCAGTTCCAGCCCCCATTCGGCATTCTTGCGAGCGGATTCACGATCACCCAACCGCCAGTAGGTCAGAGCGGACAAACCCGAAATCCAGATAAACACCTCGATGCCGCTGTTTTCATTGAGCATGGTCTGCGATTCCTGAATGTTCGCCAGCGCCAATTGCTCAGAATGGTCTTCGCCCAGGCGCAGCGCGATCTCGGTCATGACCATCAGCGGCAGGTACTTGTCATTGCGATGCATCGATTCATCGACATGAATTCGACTCATCCGAAAGGCCTCTGCAAAGCGCCCCTGATGATAGAGCACTACGTTGACCAATCCCCGGCACTCATCCCGCTTGCGCAGATCGCCAATCGCCTCGGAAATCTCGCGTCCGCGCATCAGTGACGCATAACTCTCTTCCCAGCGGCAGGAGCCAATGCCATACATACTGCGAATTTCCAGCACCCAGGCCAATGCAGGCAAATTGTTCACCACCTGCGCAGTCTCCCAGGCGCGGCGGTTGTAAGCATCTGCCCAACGACGCTGCGGGATCGCGCCACAGATAAAGCCAACGTTGACATAGGCCCGTGCCAGTTCCGGCGATGCCCCACCCCGTTCTGTCAAATTGAGCATACGCAGCGCAGTATAGACACTCATAAACGTGTCATTCGTCAGCACGCCAACCTGAGCAATACGCTCATAGGCCAATGCTCGATTGGTGAAGCGTACTTCTTCACGGCGGGCAGCATTGGGCGCGGGATGCAGCAGCCGGAGGGAAAGCTGCCGCAGCACCTGCCCAAGCAGCGAGACACCAAGACGAGCTTTGGATTTGGGGAGCGGCTTACTAAGCAAGTTCAGCACTTTTTCCAGATGTTGGCGGCTGTCGAAAAGATCGCCAATGGCGTAATAAGCCTCTCCAATCTGGAGTTCGATGGTGGCTTGGCGTTCCACGGAGAAACCCGTTCTGACAGCAATGTGCGAAACATTGGTCAGAAATTCGAGCGCCTCGTTGTAAGCACCGTTGTTCAACGCATGTTCGCCAGCCAACGCCAGGTAGTGTGCCTCCTTGACCTCATCACCGGCTTCATGCCAATGGTGAGCCATCGCTGCCGTTCTCTCAGGCGCGTTGGGATAAACCCGCTCAAGTGTCTGTGCGACCTGCCGGTGCAAGTCCTGGCGGCGACCGGGCTCAATTTCCGCCAGGAGTCCTTCACGCAGTTTGTCATGAGAAAAACGCCAGCGATCATCCTGTATATCAATCACGGCAGCGGTTTCGCAGGCCAGCAGCCATTCATCCAGATTAATGTCATCACCAAGCACGCGCAGCACATTGAGATCGAGACGACGCCCCTCGACCGCAGCAAGCTCCAACAGCGGACGAGCGAATTCAGGCACACGATCCAGACGGCGGCGTACCACCCGCTGCATCCCGCCAGCGAATACCTGATGCGGCAGCGTTACAGTGCCTACATTTTCAAAGTCGCCTGCTTCTTCGGCCAATGTCCGCACCACCTCGACCATGAAAAAGACATTGCCTTCGGTCTCGCGCTGCAAGAAATCGACCACAGTCGGATGGCGTCCGGCTTCGCCCAGCATGGATTCACTCAATGCAGCGATACTGGTTTCATCCAACCGGTTTAGCTTCAGCAGCTGCATATCAGGCAACGTTTTGGGCAAATCTGGAAATTCATCATCACGATAACTGGCAACCACCAGCAGCGGCACCGTGCCAGTGACTGAGTTCAGGCGGCGTAACATTGCAATACTTTCGCTGCCGACCCAGTGAATATCCTCCAAAATCATGGCAACTGGTTGGGGAAGGCGTCGAAAAACGGTTTCGGCCACGGAAAGCAGACGGCTTTGGGTCGTCTGTGGATCAAGCTCCGGCGCGTCCGCGACTTCGCGCCCGATCAACAGGGAAATATCCGGCACGAGGATTTTGAGCACGCTGGCTTCCAGGTCGCTGAAGTCTGATTGTAAAGCCAGCCAACGTAACGCTTCACGCCAGATCAGATAAGGGCTGCTGCCATCACTGACAGCTTGCCCACGCAAGACCGTCACGCCATTGACCAGGGCCAGCGTGCGCAGCTCATCCAACAAGCGTGACTTTCCCACGCCGCTTTCGCCGCCCACCAGCCATGTACTGCCGTTCCCCTTGTTGGTATCGGCAAGTGCCTGTGACAGGGTTTCGTATTCCGTCTCTCGCCCTACAAAGCGCGCTGACTGGAGAAAACTCTCGCGGGTGGCGGCATTATCCAGCGTATTTTGCTCACCTGTGACTTCGTAGAAATGGCGAATCACCTCGCGAGCTTCCTGATAACGTTCAGCGGGATTTTTCGCTAACAAGCGCCCCAGGATTAAGGCGATACGGTGATCCACATCCAACTGCTCGACATCCGGCACCTGATGGATGATGCTGTTGATCAATCCACTCACATTTTCCAGCGTGAACGGATAATAGCCAGCAAACATCTCATAGGCCATCAAACCCGCCGCATAGAGGTCGGAAAATTCGCTCGGTGGATAACCCTGCAACAGCTCCGGTGCCATATAAGCCAGTGTGCCGGATACCCGCTCGAGTTCAGCATCGCGATCAAACTCCTCGCGAGCCACCGAAAGGCCAAAATCCAGCATCTTCACATGACCATCAACCACCAGGACATTATCTGGCTTGATGTCGCGATGCAGGATATGACGGCGATGCAGATAGGCCAGCGCCTGAAACATCTGCACCAGTAAATTGATTTGTGTCTGGGGAGATTTGCCCTGTCCGGCCTCTAGAATAGTCTGCGTATTTTCCAGCAGATCCATCGTGAAATAGGGCTGGCGCAGTTGATCGAACCCGTAATCCAACACGCTGATAATGTTGGGATGGCGCAGTGAGGCAAGCATCTTAAATTCCTGCGCCAGCGCCAACCTAAAATCTGTGCTGCGGGCGCTGGACATAAATTGCAATTTAGTACCGGGTACATGCACGCGCTTGAGCGCGACTGTCTCACCCGAAAGCCGGTCGAAGGCGCGAAACACAACCCCCATACCGCCCTCACCGATCGGTTCCGCCAGCACATAGCGCTTGCCGATCATCTCGGATATACCATTCACCATCCAGCGTCCTACGTCAGACCAACCACATCGCCCTATTATGGCTTAAAGCATCAAATAATGCTCATTAAGCCTATTTTAACTTTATAAAAGACAACAGC
>JAIOHN010000304.1 GCA_019912985.1 Anaerolineae bacterium
TCTTATTGCAGCGGCAGCGCTTGATTGATGCGCTGATGGACATCCAGCGCTGTTTCGCCTCTGGTTGTCGTATTAGTCCCTCATCTTCTTCGCCGCCCACTTTTCAACGCTTTGGTGCTTAACTTGACAGCAGTGGGGCGACCTGTCAGGTCGCCCATTTTTGCATGTTTTATGGATGGCAGTTCATAAAGCGAATGGCGCAGCCTAAGCGGTGACGCGGCGGCGCTCGATGATCGGGTCCCACATCAGCTTGAAGGTGCGCCACATGATGGTCAGGTCATCACTGATGCCACCCTTGTGCGCGTAATCCAGGTCGATTTCCAGCTTGGCGGGCATGATCTCTTCAATGTAGCGCGTCTCCCAATCCTCGCCGACCAGCAGCGATTCCTCGTCACGGTAGTAGACAGAGGCCGGGCTGGTGATGCCAGGACGCACGCGCAGCACGGCGCGCTGCTCCGGCGTGTAGAGCGCGACATAACGCGGGTCTTCCGGGCGTGGGCCGACCAGACTCATCTCGCCGCGCAGCACATTGATAAACTGCGGCAGCTCGTCCAGCTTGGTCTTGCGCAGAATGCGTCCGATGCGAGTCACGCGGGCGTCGCCTGCGGTCGTGATGCCAGGTCCGCTGCGGTCGGCATCGACCACCATCGAACGGAACTTGTAGAGCTTGAAAGTTTCGCCATCGCGCCCGATGCGGGTCGCGCGGTAAAAGACCGGGCCGGGGGAGGTGAGCTTAATCACCAGTGCGATTGCCGCGAATAATGGCGAAAACAGCAGCAGCAGTGCCGTGCTCATGACGATGTCGAGCAGCCGCTTGAGCGTCTGGAATGTCGGATTTATGTGCGCTGGCTCCGATGCGGTTTGCGCGGCGGCACGGTTCGTGACTCGCAGCAGCACGATCAAAACGGTGCCCACGCTCAGCACAAAAGTCAGCAGCCTCAGAAGGGTTCTTAGCATTGGTACACCTCGCAGATGTCCGTGACCGCTGCGATCACATCCGCCACATCGTCCTTGGTGAGTCCAGGATGCAGCGGCAGCGACACCACACGCTCATACTGGGCCTGCGCCACCGGAAAATCGTCCGGCTTCAGGTCGTATTTATCGCGATAGAAGGGGTGCAGATGGATGGGGATAAAGTGGACACTGGTGCCGATCTGCCGCGCCTTCATCTCCTCGATAAACTGCGCACGGTTGATCTTCAGCCGGTCCAGATTCAGCCGCAGCACGTATAGATGCCAGGCTGATTCGACCTCTGGACGCTCCACGGGAATTTGCAGTGCGTCGATCTGGCTAAAGGCCAAGTTGTACTGATCGACCACCTCATGCCGCCGCTGCTGCATTTCGACCAGCCGCTGCAACTGCACCAGACCGATAGCGGCCTGAAGATCGGTCATATTGTATTTGAAGCCGGGAGTCACTACTTCGTAATACCACGAGCCTTCGGCGGTGTAGCGCTTCCAGGCATCGCGGTTCATGCCGTGCAGGCTGATCATGCGTGCGCGTTCAAGCTGCTCCGGGCTGCCGGTGAGCATCCCACCCTCGGCGGTGGTCATGTTCTTGGTAGCGTAAAAGCTGAAGGAAGCGAAATCGCCCATCGTGCCGACCATCCGCCCCTTGTAGCTGGCGGGGATAGCATGGGCCGCGTCTTCGATGATCGCCAGCTTATGCTTGCGCGCCATTTCCAGCAGCGGGTCCATATCAACCGGATGCCCGGCGTAATGCACCGGGAGGATGGCTTTGGTACGCGGCGTGATTTTGCCTTCCACCTGCGCAGGATCGATGCACAGGGTATCCGCGCAAATATCGGCCAGGATGGGAGTCGCGCCCACATGCTCGATGACGTTGACCGATGAGCAGAAGGTCATCGGCGTGGTAATCACCTCGTCGCCGGGGCCAATATCAAGTGTCGCCAGCGCGACATGCAGCCCCGCCGTACACGAGTTCAGCGCCAGCGCACCTTTCGCGCCAATATACTGCGCGAATTCCTGTTCAAACGCTTTGGTTTTGGGACCGGTGGTAATCCAGCTCGAGCGCAGCGTATCGACAACCGCCTCGATCTCCTGCTCGGTAATCGAAGGCGGAGAGAAGGGGAGAAATGTCGTACGGCTGGTTGATGTATCTGGCTGGGCTGCTTCCATGTTTTGCTCCAAAACTTACCATAGGGCCGTTACCCTCTATATTATGTACCATGCCTTGCCTGTACCTAGCAATACGTTCAAGGAAGCGCGTGTATCTATCAAACGAGAGGGGATTTCGAGGCACACTGAGGAAATGGTGGCTCACGAATACCCCTTATGGACCTCAGTAGACTCATTATCAAATTTGGGTAATGATCGTAAGATGAAATTGTTCACCTAAGCAGATTGAGAAGGAGCGTACACATGGTGACTATCGACATGATCTACTCATCCATGATGTGCGTGCGCTGCTAGGGGAATAACCCCATCCTACCATTTGCCACCGCCGTACATCGGCGGTGTTTTGATTCTGGCCCTGTCACCGTGTGTCTCCTCCCTGCTGAGGGTGGATATGCGCGGTTTTTTATTTTCTGAAAGGAGCGTTCACCATGAAACGCCAGATGTCCCCATGTTCTTTGTCGGTATCGCTCATCCAGTCTCAGTCCAGAATTTTATAAGGATACACGAACATGGCGAAGCCCAATCGTGGCAGAAGCTTGTGGAACCGGCCCAATCGGGCTCGGGGAATATGCCCCTTGTGCCAGCG
>JAIOHN010000305.1 GCA_019912985.1 Anaerolineae bacterium
GTCCCGTACCAACCGCGCTGCATGGCGAGCAGCACTCTGACCGCCAAATAAGGTTTCGGTGTGTGTGGTTTTGAGCCGTTGGCCCGCGCCATCCGCCACCAGCATCAGCACGTTTTCATCATCAAAGGCACAATAACCAACATCCTCATTGGCTCGCCCAGCAGTAGGCGCTGGTTCACAGAAGAGTGTGGGTTGCGGGTTCATTGCTCACCTCGAAAATGGGTCTTTACATCATGCTCTAGGATAAAGCTGGATAGCTATCCCGCGCAACTTCATTGTATGGAGGTGGCAGCCGAGCAGAAATAAATACGCTCCCTGAAGAACAGAGAGCGCATTGTTGATTCTAGAATTTGTTGTTTTAGAACCGATGTTACGGGGCCATGTCCACGTGATCACGTTCAAAATCAGGGACACCAACCGCGCCACCCGCACCTGCCGCAAATGCACCGACGATCATCAGCGCGAAGACCGCACCGGCCAGAATCGTCACTGTATCGGCTAACTGCTGCGATACCTGACGCGCTGTCTCTTCTGCGTCATTCCGTATTTGCGTAAATGCCTGCTCCCAGCGGTTGACCGTCTGCGCAGCTTCTTCCTGCGTCAGATTTGTGCGTTCCGCCAGCAGATTAATCACATCCTGGCGATCCGCATCCTGAATTTCACCGGAAGTCAAAAGCTGACTTACGGCCCGGTTCACTTCAATCTGTGAAAGGGTCATCGCTTCAGGAACATTCTGGTTGTCTGTGGTCGCGGTCGCAGCGCCGTTTGTCGCATCTGTCCCGACAGTCGCTGCATTGGTTTCTGCATTCCGAACCAGAATAGAGGCTTCATTCTGAATGCTGGCTATTGCGGAGGTTTGGAGATTCAAGGCATCAGCCACTTCAGGTGACACATCGGATACCACCTGTCCCGCACTGGAAAGAGCCTGTGAAGCTGCACTCACCACACCGTTAAGGATATTCCCAATTGAGGTGGTCAGCATAAAAATGGTCAGCAGACTGACAACCGCCCACACAACCAGACCATGCAAAATGCCGTCGGTATCATCATTTGCGCCTGACATCCGACCGGCCACATAGCCGCCCAGGAATAGGGCGATCAACGTGCTGGCCGCATACCAGATCACGACACCAGTTCCGAGCGCAGGTTCAACGGGATCAGCTTCGGTCATGGGGTTTACCGTCGCCGCGCCGAGACTTAAGCCCAGCATATTCAGCGCGAACATCACAACCAGCGCGATAGCAATACCAGCGATAATCGCACCCCAGGAAATGCGCCGGAGACGCATTGGAACCACGGTCGTTGAATGAATATCTACATCGCGAGCTGGTACTCGTGGTAAATTCCCTGCTGTATTTTGTACTGTCATACTCATCTCCCTCTTTGACAAAACTTAAGTTTTATGACCACGGGCTCAAAGCACTTCGACAGTCCTATATTGTGGGCTGCCGAAGGTGAGTGGTGGCTATATGGTTTGCATTGAGTTCTATAATTGGATCACGCAGACATCAAACGTCTGAATAATCCAATCTATTCATCGCGGACTGTTTTATAATGAGGCGCGACGGCCAAAAATCAGCGCGACAACGAATAGAACTAAAAAGACGAAAAATGCTAACTGTGCCAGTCCCGCTGCGGTTCCAGCGATACCACCAAAACCCAGTAACGCGGCAACAACCGCAACAATCAAAAACAGAATCGCTAAGTTCAACATGAGTTGTTTCCTTTCTGTGTCACTAATCCTCTATAGAGAGGCTTTCTTCCTCTCCCATGAACATAGCTTTAGTTTGGCATATCTGCGTCTGTTTTCGATGAGGGTGCAAGGGGATTTGCTTATAAGCCAGGTGGGGGGTTTTTTTATGAGTTGGTTGGGTATCAATCAGGTTCGCCTCAACTTGCCGATACCATCTATAATCTGCTCCAAATTGCCTTCGTCCCAACAGAATTTGAGGGTTGAGTGACAGTCCAGCAGGAGTACATCATCAATATCCGACAAAAGTTCATTCAATATCGCGTTATGCTCATCATCGCTCTGGCGCTCGTGACCAACCTGTTCTTCCTCAGTTTGTATTACGGGGGCGGTGAGGCAAAAAGACTGTTTGGCGATGAAGTTTATTATTACCAGAGCGCGGTACAGCTGGCTCGCGGGGAAGAGGTTGCCTACAATTTGCTGTGGCCTCCGCTGCAAATCGAGTGGATGGGACAGCTTTTCCGTATCACTGGTGAAAGCATACTGGCTGCTCAGATCGTACAGATTATCCTGTGGTTGCTCACTGGTCTGCTGGTGTATTCGATTGCGAAACACATTAAAGCAGTCGCGCCAGCCGCGATCTACGTTCTGGCGATCATGTTGTTTTCACCAGAGCTGATCGCCTTCTCGCACTTTCTATGGCCTGAAACACTGCATCTGTTCTTATTTGTCCTCAGTCTGTGGGCGTTGATCGCTCACCCAAATCAGTTCCTGTTTGTTTGCCTGGGCGGATTCGCCATGGGGCTTGCCTTGCTGACCAAGTCCGTGCTGATGCCGTTTCTGCCAGTCATCTTCCTCGCTTATATCCTGCTGTGCTGGCGCGCAATACGTTGGCGGGTGGTCTATTTTGCCGTGCTGTATGCAATCTGTATGGGACTTGCCATATCCCCGGTAATGATCCGTAACCAGCAGCGCTATGGCAGCGCCATTATCGCGGATAGCTCCCTCTTCAATATCTGGGTTGGCTTGAATGATGTGGAACGCGTGGACAGCCTTCAGGATCGCGCTGGCACTGAATTCGCCACGTTTATGGCCTCTGCCCCCACCCACCAGGAACGGAATGCGATTTTGCGCGAGAAAATCACCAGTTTTGTGCAAGAGCATGGTGTTATCTCGATTCTGGCTCACCAGCTTAGTATTCAATACTTTCGCCTGTTCTATCACGATTCGTTCTTTACCTCGCAACTGCCGCATGGCGCACGATCCGCTTATCCAGAGATGCCTTTGCTTCTCGAAAATGCAATTCGCCTCTACACCTATGGGTTTTATCTGATCGTGTGGGTGTTGATGCTGTATGGCTTGAGCGCTGCTCGCTGGTGGCCTATGGATTGGCGCGGTCTCTTCGCGTTGTTTTTGGTATATAACCTGGGGCTGTTCCTGGTACTACACATCAAAACACGCTTCCTAATTCAGCTTTATCCTGTGGTGGCGATCTTTGCGGCAGTGGCGCTGCACACCCTCATCCAAAAGATGCGCGGAAGCGACATCGAGCCACCTTACTGGCGCTTTGGTCGTAGGCAACTGGCATTTGGAACCGGTTTGTCGCTGCTTTTCCTGTTTTTTGCACTGCACCCCGGCTTATAGCAACATATCAGCTAGAATGAAATCCATTAGACATGATGGAGACACTCACCATGACAGCACATTTGCGCACCATCCTCTGGAATAACCGGAGGCAGGAGAACATGGAGTGTTGTTCACTGCTGCAAAGCGACACTGGATTCCAACTTCAGGGCAGTG
This sequence comes from Anaerolineae bacterium, assembly GCA_019912985.1. GTDB lineage: Bacteria > Chloroflexota > Anaerolineae > Aggregatilineales > Phototrophicaceae > JAIOHN01. The sequence goes on from JAIOHN010000305.1 coordinate 3,491, forward strand.
CCGTGCTCAAAGCGGATCAGCTTCCTATGAGAGTCAGCTACCGTGTCGATTGCGACTCCGCGTGGATGACGCGTGCGGTCGAAATTCATGCATGGAGAGGGGATGGCGAGGCCGACTTGTTGCTCCATGTCGATCAGGAGCAGCGTTGGTGGCAGCGTGACAGCGAATTATCGGAGTTTCGCGGTCTGGTCGATGTTGATCTGGGATTTACGCCTGCCACCAACACACTACCAATACAGCGGCTGAGACTGGCTGAAGGCGATAGCGCGGTGACAACCACTGTCTGGATTCAATTCCCCACGCTGGAAATCGTTCGTTTTCCACAGCGCTATACGCGTATCGCTAGCGATGTTTATCTTTTTGAGAGCCTCATCAGCGATTTTCACGCAACGCTTCGGATAGACGACTACGGCCTGGTCACGGATTATGAAACCGGCTGGTATCAGATTGCCAGCACAGACTGAAACCCAATGTGATTTCTCCTCAAAACTGGTTCACGTGCTTGACTCTCACGTTACGTTATAGTTTATGATGACTCCGAGTGAAGGAGGTTTGTCCACGTGTACACCGTCAAACAGTTATCGGACCTCGCTGAGGTGAGTGTGCGTACGCTGCATTACTACGACGAGATCGGGCTGCTGAATCCGCCGCAAGTCGGGGGGAACGGCTACCGTTACTATGACGATGCGGCGCTGCTGCGGCTGCAACAAATTCTCTTTTATCGCGAGATTGGCCTGGAACTGAAGCAGATCAAGGACATTCTCGATAGCCCGGATTTTGATCTGGTGATAGCACTGGAATCGCACCGGGAGGCCCTAAAAGAGAAAATGCACCGCCTGCAAAACCTGATTAGTACCGTGGACGAAACAATAGGTCATCTCACAGGAGAGGTCAATATGAGCAACAAGAAGAAGTTGTTTCAGGCATTCAGCGACGAACAACAGAAGCAGTACGAACGTGAGGCGCGCTTGCAGTATGGCCCGGAAAACGTCAACGAGTCGGTTCGGCGCTGGAACAATTACTCCAATGTCCAGAAAGAAATCATCATGGACGAGGGGAACGAAATCTACACCGATCTGGTCGCGTTGCTAGAGGAAGATGCGCCGACTGAAAGTGCGGAAGTGCAGGCGGTGATGGCTCGTTGGCACCAGCATTTGCGCTACTTCTACGAGCCGACGCTGGAAATTCTGAACGGTCTGGGGCTGATGTATAACTCGCATCCTGATTTCATCGCTAACTTCAAGAAAATCCATCCCGACTTGCCTGAGTATCTCTCGGCATCGGTTGCGCAGTATGTGGATGATCTGGAATATGCCGAAATCGAGCGGATGTTGGCAGAAGATGAAGAACGGGCCGCGCGCGAGTGATACGTCATCCCAAAGGCACCACAGCCAACCCTATGAAACCGGAACTGTGCAAACGCGCACGTTAAAAGTTCCGGTTTTTTGATTCTGCAACTTCACCCCCGATGCTGCGTAGATACCCTGAAAGACATTTCTACTATTTTTGCTTACACAAAAGGGTACATCATGCGCATATCCAAGTCTGCCACCCAACAACCAACCCTGTCTCGTATACATGGATGGAGCATCGTGTTGATGACACTGCTGCTGTGTTTCATCCCAGGCGTAGCTGCTCAAAGCAGTATTTCGCTTGCAGTACCGGAGAACTTCGCACCTGTCTTTCGCGATGTCGTGTTACCCCGTTTTCAGGAAGCGAACCCCGACATCTACGTTGAGTTAAAGCTGATTGGCGGTGAGTTGCAGCGCAGTTTGCAGCTTCCCACTTCTGCTGAAGCCTTCGACAGTTATCTGGATGCGGTCAGCCAGTTCGCCAGCAGTGCCGATGTCCAGTTTGTGATTCCGTATACGCTGGGGCCAGAGGCCACCCGCGCCGGATATTTTCTTGATCTCAGGCCGCTGGTTTCCACCGATATGAATTTGCCTGCCGAGGATTTTGTGACTGCGTTTCATGACGCGTTTTTGTGGGATGATGGCCTATGGGCGCTGCCAGTGCTGGCGACGCCGCTGGTGGTGGTTTATGATCCCGCCGCTTTTGATGCTGTCGGCCTTGCTTATCCGAGCGAAGCCTGGGCGTTTGATGATTTTGCGAATGCCGCGCGCCTGCTGGCGAGTGCTGACACGCCCGGCTTGCAGGTGACGTCGATTGATCTTCCGGCCTTCTTTTACAGCCTCACCGAACGCGGATTCACAGATGACGGATTACCTGCACAACCGCATCTTGATGATCCTGAGCTTATCACGCTGGTGGAGCAGTGGGCCGCGCTGGAAGCGGCAGGGACGGTTTCGTCTGGATTTGCTGAAAATGTGCCGCTGCGTTTTGCCCGCTTGAGCGATCTCGTTGATCGAGACTTGCGTGGAACACTGCTGCCGGGTGGATATGCCGGGGCGGATGTTTATGGATTCAGCATCAGCCGTGGAACCAATAATCCAGAGGCCGCTTACCAGTTGGCATCCTATCTGACCACTGTCCCCGAACTCACCAACTTGACACCCGCTGTGCTGCCAGTGCTGGCGACGCCGCTGGTGG
>JAIOHN010000306.1 GCA_019912985.1 Anaerolineae bacterium
GCGTAAGGTAATCCAGAAACAGGAGCTGCCCACCCAACAGGCCGCTGTTCGCGCCGTTCTCTGTCGTCTGGCGCAGGGTGGTGTTGGGATTCTGGAAGTAGGCGCGGATGAAATCCTGCGGCAGATCAACCGATTGAATCTCCATCATCACCGACCAGCCAAGTGCTTCGCGCAGCCAGCGCGCCTGCTGCGGGACATTGTAATAGGAGATGAAATCGTAGATCGCGCGAGCGAGCACCGTGGTTGAGGCTGTTTCGCCAGGACCTCCGGCAGGTATCATGGAAGTGTTGACGACGATCAGCTCATGCTGGTTGCCATAAGTGCCGGGTGTGAGTTCAGCGGGAAGTGTATCGTTGAGGTTAATCAGGTACTGATCGTCACCGAGGTTGCTGGCATACAGGATGTAAAGATGCGGATCGCTGTCTACATCGGAGAGGGTCAGCAGGTTATTGGGATCGGACACAGGCCCCACACCGGGAATCACGGTCGTGAAGCCGTAATTATCTCGCAGCCGCAGCACACTCAGCACCTGCTGGATGGTGGTGGCCTGTTCGGCCAACGCCCGTGAATCGAAGTTGAGCGCATTCTCAACAAATATATAGATGCCGTTGGTCGCTGCGCCCAGGCGGGCCGTGATGCGGGTGGGGGTATCGGAATCGCCTTTACCGACCCAGAACTCCACCTCATCACCGATTTCGTAAAGCGGCGTAATATCCGGCAGGATGTTGGTATCGGTGACTCCCAGGAAGCGCTGCGCCAGGTCCAGGGGGTCGCGGGTGATGTCAATCTCTTGGGCATGCAGGGGAAAGGCTGCCAGCAGCAGCAGGCCCACCAGCACGCAGAAGCGTCGTACACACATGATTACTTTGCCCCGAATCGCTCTCATTTGACGATCAGTTTAAATTTTTCTGTTGGTCTTACGTGGTAATTCTCACACAATCCTAAGCCTGAATGAGCGGATAGAACCAACCCACCCTATAATACTGAGTATACCTGTTCGCTGCGAGATAGCTTTATGGATGTTGGCGTAGAGATTAACCAGTATGTCGTGGTGGAGCACATCGGGCGTGGCGGCATGGCCGATGTGTGGTCAGCCCGCGACCGGCGTTTGAACCGCACGGTCGCGATCAAAACCGTTGCGCGCGACCTCTCAACCGATGACGATGTCAACCCGGTTGACCTGTTCAAGCGGGAGGCGCAGACCATTGCCCGCCTGGAACACCCCTATATCCTGCCAGTGTATGACTTTGGCGATTACGATAATCAGCTTTATATCGTCATGCGTTATGTTACGGGCGGGTCGCTGGAGGGATTGATTGCTGATGGCGCGCTGGAGATTGACGAGTCGCTGCGCATTATTCGCTCGGTAGGTCATGCGCTGCACCACGCCCACGAAAACAAAGTCGTCCACCTGGACATCAAGCCATCAAACATCCTGCTCGATAGCAATCTTGCGCCTTACCTGGCGGATTTTGGCCTGGCGGCTGTGATTGATCCGGAAGGACGGGCGGCTAATCCTGGTTACGGCACGCTGTTATACATGGCACCGGAGCAGTTGACGCAGACAGACCTTGATCACCGCGCCGATATTTACAGCTTCACCATCCTCGTGTTTCACATGCTGACCGGCGAATTGCCGTTTGATGCCACCACATCGCTGGCATTGAAGCAGCTTCAGTTCCAGGAAGATTTGCCGGATATGGGCAGTATCAGCCCGGATTTGCCGGATGCGCTGACGCCTGTGCTGCGGCGTGGAACGGCACTCAACCCCGATGATCGTCCCAATACTGTGTTGGAACTGGTGAACGAGATTGAAGCGGTGCTGCAACCCTCAGCGATCGCCGTTAGCAGCCAGCCGGAAATCACGGTGTACTTTGATCCCGAACAGGCCGATGTCGATGAGCAGGAGATCGGCGGGACGGTTGATCTGAGTGATGTCATGCCGCTTATCAGCGCTGACGAAATGGCGCAGCGTGAAGCGGTGGACCTGTATAACAAGGCACGGCGTGCCTGGGCCTACGGACAGGGACGTTTCCTGCTCGGCATCACGCACTTCATGCTCATCAATGATTATTACATGCAGGCGGAGTCGCACGAGCTGGCGCTGGACGAAGCCGGTATGCAGATGCTGCTGCGCGGCGCGCTGGAATATGATCACGAGGTCGATTACTGGTGGAATCAACTGGACGATGACAACCGCCGCTGGGTGACACTACACGCCATCCGCAGCGATAGCCCACCCGCACGGGCACGCGCGCTGTATCGGCTGGTCACGCTGCCTGATAGCGACCCGCCCAAAATCCCGACACTGGTAGCGCAGGCGCTGCAAGTCGAACGGAATGAGGCGGCCAAACATGCAGCGGTGCATGTGCTGGAAATGCGTGCCAATCGTCAGCCTGCGCGGGTGGCGCTGGTCAGTCAGAATGCAGACGACGATTCCAAACGCACGACTCGCGCCCGGGTGGTGATGCAGCCTGTCACAGCTTCCAGCTGGCGCGAGTCAGTTTACAACCATG
>JAIOHN010000307.1 GCA_019912985.1 Anaerolineae bacterium
TGTACTGCGTCGCATCCGAGAAGGAGGCAAACTCTGCCAGGTCTTCGTGACGCTGGAAGGCGCACTGAAAATTACCCAGGAATTAGGTGGTAAGGGCTTCCTGTTTGACATCATTGACCACGGCAAAACAATTACCGAACAAGAAGTTCAGGATTTTTACGATGCACTGGAACGCATCAGCTAGGGGTTAAGCAGCGTGTCCAGTTCGAAAAAACACCAGCTTATCCTCATGCCATCTGGCAGGCGCGGTGCGGTTGAGGAGGGTTTAACGGTATTGGAGGCTGCCCGCCAGCTTGGGGTTGAGCTTGAATCGATCTGCGGCGGGCGGCAAACCTGCGGCAAGTGTTTAGTCGCACCTGAATTCGGTACTTTTGCCAAGCACGGGATCACTTCTTCCAATGATCACCTCTCCCCACCCAACCAGGATGAACAAGCCTACACTCGGAAACACGGAATTGATCTCAATGAGCGGCGGCTTGGCTGCGCGGCGTGTATCACTGGCGATCTACTGCTTCACATCCCCGAAGGCAGCCTTGCCCGAAAGCAAGTGGTACGTAAAACCGCTGGTCAGCTTACCATCGAACTGAAGCCTGCGGTCCAGATGGTCTACGTCGAGGTGCCAGCGGCGACACTTGGAGGGCGTGGCGATTGGCCGCGCCTGAAAGCAACGCTGGAAGCGGAGTGGCACCTATCGAATCTGGAAATTGACCCGGCACTACTGCCTGCGCTTCAAGCCACATTGCGGGCAGAAAATGGCGCTGTCACCGCGACGATCTGGCAGCAGCGCACAGTTATTCGCCTTGAAGCCGGTTATGTAGAAAGTCTCTACGGCCTGGCGATTGATATTGGCTCGACAACCCTGGCCGCGCATCTATGTGACTTGCAGACCGGTGCTGTACTGGCGACAGAAACCATGATGAACCCGCAGGTACGCTATGGCGAAGACCTTATCAGCCGCATCTCGTACGCCACAGACCCAGCGGGCATGAGCCGCCTGCATCACGCAATTATCAAGGCTCTCAATGATCTGAGCACCCTGGCGGCTAGTGCGGCAGGCATCGACCCCGAAGCCGTGACCGATATGGTACTTGTCGGTAACACTGTCATGCATCACCTTTTACTAGGCATTAACCCGGTTGAGATCGGCCATCTGCCTTTTGCGCTGGCAACCGACGAAGCGCTGGATTTGTACGCCCGTGACATCGGCCTAAAAGCCGTAAATGCTGGAGCCAGGGTGCATATTCTGCCGTGTGTAGCGGGTTATGTCGGGGCCGATAATGTGGCCGTGCTGCTGGCGGAATATCCCTATCTCAAAGATGGCGTGACATTGATTGTCGATGTCGGCACCAACGCGGAAATTCTCCTGTGTACCAGCGACCGTATACTTTCAGCCTCTAGCCCTACCGGCCCCGCTTTTGAAGGCGCGCAGATTTCTCACGGACAGCGCGCGGCGGCTGGCGCGATTGAGCGCGTGCGCATCACCTCACAGGGGCTGCGCTACAAAGTCATCGGTGATGATCGTTGGAGCGATGAACTGGCCGAAGATGAAAGCCTGCGTCCCACCGGAATCTGCGGCTCCGGCATTATTGAGGTAGTTGCAGAGCTTTTTTCCGCTGGCCTTATTAACCGTGATGGCAAGTTTGTCCCTGATGCGGTCGAACTGCATCCAATGGCTCGTTACAATGGACGTTTGGGCGAGCTTGTGCTGGCGACCGCCGAGGAAAGCGCCACCGGCCAGGAAATCCTGATCACGCAGAAAGACATCCGCGCCATTCAGCTCGCCAAGGCGGCCCTCTATTCTGGTGTGCGCCTGCTCATGGATCGCCTCAACATCCAGCATGTCGATTACATCCGTCTGGCGGGTGCCTTCGGCAGCTACATTGATCCCGCATACGCGATGCAAATCGGCCTGATCCCTGACTGTGAACTCGCTCATGTTACAGCAGTGGGCAATGCCGCCGGCGATGGCGCGCGGATCGCCCTGCTCAACAGCGATCAACGGCACTATATCCAGCAGCTTGTCCGTAAGCTGGAATATGTCGAAACCGCCGCCGAACCGCAATTTCAAGATTATTTCGTAGATGCGCTCACACTGCCCCATGCTGTCGATCCGTTCCCGCATCTTGAGAAAATATGGAGTGCAAAATGAAAACGACACTACAAGCACTACTCAGCACCGGCCAGGCGGTCGTTGCCGATGGCGGGATGGGGACCATGCTCTTCAGTGCGGGCATGCAGCGGGGTCAGGCCCCCGAAACCTGGAACGCTGAGAAACCCGATGTTGTGCGCGACATTCATCGCGCCTATGTGGAGGCTGGCGCACAGATTATCCTGACCAACACCTTTGGTGGCAATCGTGTTCGCCTGGGGACGCATAATCTCGCCAAACATGCTGTTGAGTTGAACAAACTCGGTGCCGCACTCGCACGCGAAGCTGCTGATGCTGCTGCGCAACCTGTGGTTGTGGGCGGTTCGATGGGACCAAGCGGCGAATTACTGGAACCACTCGGCACACTCTCACCTGATGAAGCAGTCAGCGCTTTTGAAGAACAGGCGCGTGCGCTGGCAGATGGCGGGGTTGATGTTTTCTGGATCGAAACCATGTCCGATCTCGAAGAAGTTCGGGCGGCAGTGACAGGCTGTCGTAATAGTGGTGCCAATCTACCAATTGTCACCACCATGACCTTCGACACCAAGGGCCGCACCATGATGGGTGTACGGCCAGAACAAGCTGTTGAAGCGTTGAATGAGCTGGGCGTCATTGCGCTCGGCACAAACTGCGGAAACGGTCCAGATGAGGTAGAAGCCGTGGTCGAAAAAATGCATCTGGCGAACCCCAATATCGTATTGATCGCCAAATCAAACGCCGGTTTGCCCCACATTGTCGATGGGCAGGCGGTTTATGACGCAACACCAGCAGACATGGCCGATTATGCGCAGCGAGCGCTGCAGCTTGGCGCACGAGTCATCGGCGCATGTTGTGGCAGCACCCCTGAACATATCCAGGCGATTGCGACTGCCCTCCAGGAGAAAACCGTGTGAGCAACTATACAGCCCTTACCTGTTCAGCATTGGCCCGCAGTATTTATGGGCTGGCGGCCACGTCACCGCATATCGTCTCGGTACAGCTATTTGACCAGGGATTGCATAACACGCCGGGAAACCTGCGGAAGCGACTCCAAACAGCCGTAGATAACATTCAGCCGGGCGAAGCAGACGCTATTCTCTTAGCCTACGGTATTTGCGGCACATCGACGCTTGGATTGATCGCACGTCACACACCGCTGGTGATCCCACGAGCGCATGACTGCGTAACGCTTTATCTTGGCTCTCGCGCTACTTATCTCGAAGAGTTTGATGCCCAGCCCGGTACTTATTGGTACAGCACCGATTATATGGAACGCAGCAAATCGAACGATGGTCTGGGCGCGTCAATGCCAGGAGTCATTGATGGCATTTACGAGGAGTATATCGAGAAATACGGCAAAGATAACGCGGATTATCTCATGGAGGTGATGGGCGAATGGTCCAAACACTATACCCGCGCCGTTTTTATCGACACAGACCAGGGCGATACCGCCCATTTTGAAGAACAGGCCCGTACACAGGCGCAGGCGCGCGGCTGGTTGTTTGAGCGTAAAGAAGGCAATCGCCGTTTGTTGGAAATGCTGGTCAACGGACAGTGGGATACGGAAGAATTTCTCGTCATCCCACCCGGTCACACTATTCGGCAGGTCGGAAGCGACCAGCTTCTAGAGGCGGTGCCGCTATGACACCCAGAGAACGCTTTATCGCAGCACTGGAACGCAGGCCGTTCGTGGGGCGTGTGCCTCATTTTGAGCTGGTGTTCTTCCTGACGATGGAAGCTTTTGGCAAAGTTCATCCCTCCCATCGCAGTTATCACCAGTGGGACCAGATGGAGGAGAAAGAGCGCCAGCTTCATCGAGCGGATATGGCCGATATTTTTGTCGCCACTGCCGAGCGTTTCGAGCAAGATGCTATCTTCATGCATCCCAATCCCGACAGCGTGGATGAAACGCAGCGTTTGATTGATCTGATCCGCGAGCGCACGGGGGATCGCTATTTTCTGATGCGCCACGGTGACGCGACTTTCAGCCTGCCAGATGGCGAGCACATGATGGAATTCTGCTACCGCCTGGCCGACGAACCGCAAAAGGTCAAGGATGAGGCGCAGCAAATGGTCGATAAGGTGCTGGAACGCGCCCGACGCTACCAGCAGCATGGGGAGTTGGATGGCTTCGCGCTGTGCTCAGACTATTGCTTTAACACCGGGCCATTCCTCAGCCCACGCCAGTTCAGTGAGTTCGTAACGCCTTATCTAAAGCAGCTTGTTCGAGGCTATCGTGAGCTGGGTTTCTATGTCATCAAACATACAGATGGCAACATCATGCCTATCATCGACCAGTTGGTCGAAGCTCAGCCACATGCACTGCATTCACTCGACCCGCAGGGCGGCGTCGATATTGCCGAGGTCAAGCGACTCTATGGTGATCAGGTCTGTTTGATCGGCAACGTGAACTGCGGTTTATTGGATACAGGCACAGATGCAGAAGTTATCGAATCCGCCCGGTACGCGCTTCAAAACGGTATGCCGGGCGGGGGTTATATCTTTTCAACCAGCAACTGTATCTATACAGGAATGCGGCTGGAACGTTATGAACTGATGCTCAACGTGTGGCGTGCAGAAGGCATTTACGCCAGTACGGAAGCCATCTGACTGCTGACCCAATCGAACCATTCCGGCAAGCCCTCCTCTGTGTAACAGGAGATGGGGAACAGAACACAGCCGGGATTCAATGCCTCGACACCGCGCTGGAAGTAATCCAGTCGGAAATTGATATACGGTAGCAAATCCGTCTTGTTCAGCACCATCGCATCGACACCACGATACATTGACGGATACTTGTACGGTTTGTCATCCCCTTCTGGCACTGAAGCAACCAGTACGCTTTTGTGCGTTCCGAGCTTGAAGTTCGAGGGGCATACCAGGTTGCCCACGTTCTCCACAATGAGAAGGTCAATCGCCTCCAGGTCAAGATGATCCAGTGCCTGCTGGAGCATCACCGCATCCAGGTGACAGCCGCCCCCTGTATTAATCTGGACAGCCTGCACGCCTGCTGCTTCGACCCGCTCAGCATCCAGGCTGGTCGCCAGATCACCTTCAACGACTGCAATCCGAAACTTACTTTTCAGCGCCGCGACCGTCTTTTCGATCAACGATGTCTTACCCGCACCGGGTGACGCCATGAAATTTAAGGCGTAAACCCCGGCAGCATCCAGACGGGCGCGATTCGACGCCGCAATCTGATCATTGGCGTCAAGGATATTCTCAATAACTGATATGGTTCTACTCATAGTTACATCCTGCTTTCATTAAGGTTCGACCGCAATCGAAACCAGTTTCGATTCGTCTCCTGAAATCACCTGGATATGGGCGCTGCCACACACCGGGCAAACCAGTTCTGACTCACTGAGCGGGTATTGATGTCCGCAGCGCTCACATTCGAAAATCGCGGGTAGTCGCTCAAAACAGAGCTGTGCGCCCTCTGCAATAGTCCCCTTACTGATTATGTCCCAGTAGAAGCTGACACAGTCGTTCACGAACGAACTCAATTGGCCGATACTGAGATGAATCTCGGTAATTCGTTCCGCGTCCGCCTGCTCTGCGTAACGCAGCGCGGTATTCAGAACACTTTCGGTAAAAGCTAATTCATGCATGAGATTTCGACTTCAGCAAATCCGCGGAAGCTGCTCACCGCTGAGAAGATCCACAATCCGGTCAATACCGATCAGGCTGGTCATTGTGACCATTGCATTCTGTTTTGCCTGCACCTCCCCGATCAGGACTGCATCATGACCGCACGACCTGATGATGGACAGCGCATATTCCGCATCCTGAACAGGCACAAAGGCGACGAACCGGCCCTCATTGGCGACGTACATTGGGTCCAGCCCAAGCAGTTCGCAGGCTCCACGAACCTCCTCACGAACGGGAATATCACGCTCACGAATATGGATTGATTGCCTCGATCCATCGGCGATCTCTACCAGCGCACTCGCCAACCCGCCTCGTGTCAGGTCACGCATGCAGTGGATCTCCACACCTTCGGCCAACATTTTCAATACAGGCTCTGCCAACGGTGCCAGATCGCTCTCGACGGTGCTCTCAAAATCCAGCCCTTCGCGGGCCGCCATGATCGCCATCCCATGCCGACCGACATCACCACTGAGGATAATCACATCTCCAGAGCGAATCTGTTCAGGCCCAATCGGTGTTGGACTCTCCAACCGGCCAATTCCCGCCGTGTTGATAAACAAGCCATCACCCTTCCCTTTATCGACGACCTTCGTATCGCCGGTCACGATGCGCACACCAGCACGAGTCGCGGCACGCTGCATGGATTGCACCACCTGCCACAGCGTTTCCATCGACAACCCTTCTTCGAGGATCATGCCCACGCTGAGATAAAGCGGACGCGCACCACACATGGCAAGGTCATTCACCGTGCCAAAAATCGCCATCTGACCGATGTCACCACCAGGGAAAAACAGCGGCTGCACCACATAAGAATCTGTCGTAAAGGCCAGCATAGAGGGTTCAAAACTTAAAAGCGCGCCATCATGCTGGGCAACTTCTTCGCCAAAGGCTGTCACGAACATGTCGTGAATCAAACTGCGCATCAAGCGCCCGCCGCCACCATGGGCCAACTGCACTTGCGGATATTTTGTAATAGGAATCGGGCAGACCAATCCATCAACGTTCATCGACTGTTACCCCTCGATAGCGATAATAGGCCGCACACGCACCCTCGGATGACACCATCGTCGCCCCTAAAGGATGTTCCGGTGTACAGATCTGTCCGAATGCTGGACATTCAAATGGCTTCATCACACCTTGCAAGACCAACCCGCTCATGCATTCTGCCGGTTCATCCACATTTTTCGTCGTCAGGTCGAAGTAACGCTCAGCATCGTGCGACCGGTACGCCTCACGCAAGCCCAGGCCACTGTATGGCAGGGAGCCAATACCACGCCATTTGCGCGGCACCACTTCAAACACTGCCTGGATAATCTGCTGTGCAGGCAGATTGCCACTTCGCTGGACAGACCGCGTGTACTGGTTCTCGACTTCAGCACGGCCTTCTTCCAGCTGCTTGAGGGTCATGTAAACACCCTGCAAAATATCAAGCGGCTCAAAACCTGTCACGACGAATGGCACATGATACTTCCGCGCAAGCGGTTCATATTCGGCAAACCCGGCTACCGTACAGACATGCCCCGCAGCCAGAAACGCGTTGACGCGGTTATCTGGCGAGGACAAAATCGCTTCAATTGCCGGCGGCACTAACACATGCGAGACCAGTAAAAAGAAATTTTTGACGCCTTGTTGGGCTGCCTGATAAACTGCCATCGCTGTAGTCGGCGCGGTCGTTTCAAACCCAACGGCGAAAAACACCACGGGCCGGTCCGGATTCTCGATAGCGATTTTTAGAGCATCCAGTGGCGAATACACAATACGCACATCACCACCCTGTGCTTTGACACTGAGTAAATCGCATTCACTGCCAGGCACACGCAGCATATCGCCAAAGGACGTGAAAATCGTCTCCGGCATGGCGGCGATCTCAATCGCTTTGTCGATCAATTCCAGTGGGGTCACACACACCGGGCAGCCTGGACCATGTAGCAGAGTCACATTCGGCGGCAGCAGTTGATCAATGCCAAAGCGGACAATCGCATGCGTTTGCCCGCCACAGACTTCCATAATCGTCCACGGGCGCGTCACCAATCGTGCGATGGCCTGCGCATACTCCTGCGCGGCTTCCGCATCTCGATATTCATCAATAAACTTCATCGTCTTCCGGCTCCGCTTCCCCAATCAGTTCCAGATATTCAAAAACCGTCTTGGCCTCATCTGCATCCAGTTTGTTTAAGGCAAAGCCCACGTGCACAATCACATAATCGCCAATTTGCGCATCAGGTACATAAGCCAGATTCACTTCGCGAATGACACCGCCAAAGCGAACCTTGCCAGTGCGCATCAGATCGTCAGTATCACCTGTAATCTCAAGAATCTCACCCGGTATAGCCAGACACATAACCCAGTTTCTCCATTTCTCGTGCAGCGGCGACTAATTGTCCGACTGCGATTCCGCCATCATTTGGCGGTAGTTGCTGGTGCCAATAAGCCTGAAACCCCGCTTGCCGCAGCCGCTCAACAGCATGTTCGGTCAAATAGCGATTTTGAAAGCAACCACCGCTCAACACCACCTGCGAACACCGCAAGCGGTTAGCGATTGCAACCAGCATCTCGACCAGGGAATTGTGAAAACGAGCGGAAATCTCGCCCAGAGCAACACCCGATTCAAAATCATCCAGAAGGCAGTGGAGCAGCGGCATCCAGTTCACGACACCATCGTGTTCAATAATAAGGGGGTAACAATCATTGGTCTCTACCCCATCCAGCGCATATTCCAGCAGCATTGCGCCCTGCCCTTCGTAGCTTACACATTGTGTCAAACCCAACAGTGCAGCTACGGCATCAAAAAGTCGCCCCATGCTCGATGTATAAGGGGCATTAATGCCCTGCCGCAGCATCCGTTGCAGGATACTGCGTTCATCGGGCGAAAAAGTGGCGACAGGAGCAAAATGATCGTGGCGTATCCAGTCGTCACCAAACAAGGCGTGAGCCACGCCGAGCGCCGCCCGGCGTGGCTCACGAACTGCCTGCTCGCCGCCCGGTAGCCGGAATGTTTTCAAGTGTGCAGCACGCTCAAATCCGACTGCATTCACACGCAGAAATTCGCCACCCCAAATCGTGTCATCGAGTCCGTAGCCGGTGCCATCCCAGCAGATACCAAGTACAGGTGCTTCAAGCTGGTGTTCCGCCATACACGCCAACACGTGCGCGTAATGATGCTGGACACCTACACGTTTTAGGCCACTGACCATCGCAAACTGCGTGCTCTGGTAATCCGGATGCAAATCGTGAGCGACGACCTCAGGGGTAATCTCGTACAGAGCCGCCAGATCCTTGCTTGTTTGCTGAAACGCCTGGAACGCCTGAAATGTCTCCAGGTCGCCAATATGCTGGCTGACAAATACCTGTTTGCCCTGTGATACGGCAATTGTGTTCTTTAGCTCACCGCCCACCGCAAGAACCGGCGGAAGATCCTGCTTTACGCGAATGGGCAGCGGTGCGTATCCTCGCGCTCGGCGAAGTATCTGCACCTGACCAGCGACCACCTGCGCCACCGAGTCATCCACGTGACGGACAATGCGGCGGTTATGAACCAAAAACCGATCGGCAATCGTGCCGAGGCGTGTGATCGCTTCGTTTTCATCAATACAAATAGGTTCGCCAGAAAGATTGCCACTGGTGGCAACCACCGGAAAATCTAATTCGGCTAACAACAGATGATGCAGCGGTGTATAAGGCAGCATTGCACCGAGATAGGGACTATCCGGCGCACACTCATGCGCGATACTTATCCAGTTGCTTCGCAGCAAAACAATGGGGGTCTGAGGCGACGTGAGCAGCGCAGTCTCAGCATCAGACAGCCTGCACTCCGCTTCCAGTTGCGCCAGCGATGGAAACATCACGGCGAATGGCTTATGTGGACGGTGTTTGCGACTGCGCAGTAGATTCAC
>JAIOHN010000308.1 GCA_019912985.1 Anaerolineae bacterium
TCACAGGGATGATTATAGGTAATACAGGTAAGATGGGAAAAACCACAATTCTTTTTAAGGAATTTATCGGTTGGCTTGAAATAGAGAATCAGTTACAAGCCAAATAGAAACATTCGCTTCTACCCTCTCACACTTTGCCACAGTGCTTTCATCTCTGCTGCATCAAGTTCGCGCCACAGGCCCGGTTCCAGCCCTTCCAGCGTGATCGAGCCAATCGCCCAACGCACTAGCCGCAGCGTGGGATGCCCCACAGCGGCAGTCATTCGCCGCACCTGACGATTACGCCCTTCAGTCAACGTCAGTTCCAGCCAGCAGTCCGGCACATTTTTGCGATAGCGAATGGGCACCGGGCGCGGTGGTAAATCTGGCGCGGAATCCAGCAGGCGAGCCTGTGCTGGTCGGGTCAGCCCGCCTTTAATCTCCACACCCTGCCGCAGTTTTTGCAACGCAGCCGCATCAGGAACGCGCTCGACCTGCACCCAATAGGTGCGCGGATGGCCGAATTTTGGCTCCGTGAGCCGCGTGCTCAGGCGCTTATCGTCGGTCAGCAGCAGTAAGCCCTCGCTGTCCCGATCCAATCGTCCGGAGGCGTAAATATTGGGCAGGTTCACATAATCGGCCAGTGTTGCCCTGCCCTCCGCGTCCGTAAACTTGGTCAGTACATCGTAGGGTTTCCAGAAACAAATCGTCGTCATCGTCATCACGCCCAGAGGTTAGTTTCAGCCTCCGGGCAGTTCAACCTAGCGATTCGTCAGGAAATCCAGCAGGTCGATCTTGGTCAGGATACCCACCACAGCTTTGTCATCGGTATCCGCAATTGGCTCGGTAATTAGCGCGATCTCATTGGTGCCAAAGGCGCTCATCACGGCTTCGATTGGCGTCTCGTGATTCAGCGTATAGACATTGGCGTTAATCACGCCCGCATCCTCAATTGCCACGCTCGCGGCATCGCTTCCCGGCTGTTGCAGTAGATAACTCAGCAAACTGACCTCGTTGACTACGCCGATTAACTGTCCGCGCTTGCCGACCACGGGTAACTGTGACACATCATTTTGCTTCAGCCTGGCGATGACTTCCCCTACGGCATCAGTGCACTGCGCCACCACCAGTTCCTGGCGGGATTTGCGCCCCAGCACCGCCGAAACCGGTGTTTCAACCCATTGGCTTTCGAGGAAACGGTTTTCACGCATCCAGTTATCATCGAAGATTTTGCTTAAGTAACGTGAGCCACTGTCTGGCAGCAGAACGACGACCATCTTATCCGGCCCCAGGCGATGCTCCGTTGCATAGCGGACCGCCCCGGCCACGGCAGAACCGCTCGAGCCACCACCGAAGATACCTTCCTCACGCACCAACCGCCGTGTCATGAGGAACGATTCTTTATCGTTCACGCGCACCATATCATCAATCACATCAAAATCGTAGTTCGATGGGATGAAATCCTCGCCAATCCCCTCCACCTTATAACTGTTGGCAGGCGGCATCTTGCCCGTGTAGAAATAGTCATACAGCACCGAACCAAGCGGGTCCACACCCACGATCTGAATTTTGGGATTCATCTTTTTCAGGTAACGTCCCACACCGGTAATGGTGCCGCCGGTCCCCATACCACAGACAAAAACATCGACGCGTCCCGCCGTTTGCCGCCAGATTTCAGGGCCAGTCGCTTCTTCGTGTGAGAGTGGATTGACCGGGTTGTGATACTGATTCGCCAGAATGCTGTTGGGCGTATCCTCGACAATCTGCCGGGCGACGCTGTAATAGCTGCGCGGGTCATCCGGCTCGACATTGGTCGGCGTAACCACCACCCGCGCGCCATAAGCTCGCAGGACACGTATTTTCTCGTCAGACATTTTGTCCGGCATGACAAATACAGACTTATAACCTTTGAGAATAGCCGCAATTGCCAGCCCAACACCTGTGTTGCCAGAGGTTGATTCGACCACGGTACCACCGGGTTTGAGCAGCCCCTGACGCTCCGCATCTTCAATAATGGTCACGCCGATACGATCTTTTACCGAACCACCGGGATTGAAGTATTCAATTTTCGCGATCAACTGTGCCTGCACGCCGCGCCCGACCCGGTGCAGCCGCACCAGTGGGGTATTCCCCATCGTTTCGAGAATATTCTCGTGAATCTGG